>CANSTU010000002.1 GCA_947650005.1 uncultured Lachnospiraceae bacterium | reverse complement strand
GGAGGGGAGTAACAGGAAATCAAAGATTTCCTGTGTCCTGAATAGGATGCCTGCTGAAGCAGGCGGAGGGGAGTAACAGGAAATCAAAGATTTCCTGTGTCCTGAATAGGATGCCTGCTAAGGCAGGCAGAGGGGAGTTAGAATGAGGATTGGATATGCAATGTATTCTGCGAGGGATTTGACGACGGATCCGACATCCATGAGAAACGTTCTGAAGGCGATTTCCCAAATGGGGTATGAAGGGGTTGAATTTTTCCTCTATAATGGTACACAAGCTTTGCAGCTGAAGGCGATGCTGGAAGAATATTCTCTCGCAGCAATCGGAACCCATGTACATAAACCCCGCTGGGACGCGGATACGCAGGGAGAAATCGTCTTTGCCCAACAGGCGGGGATTCCATATCTGGTATATCCTTGGATCGCGCCAGAACTTCGGAACGAAGCGTTTTATGAGAGCCTTCCCCGGACGTTAAAGGATCTTTCAGCATTGTGTGAGGAAAAGGGGATTCGGTTATTATACCATAACCATGATTTTGAATTTGAAATGCTTAACGGCGATCCGATATTGGATTATCTGCTAACACAGGAGGATTCTTTTGCCCTAGAGCTTGATACCTTTTGGACACAGTATGCTGGAGTGGACGCCGTAGGATTTTTAAGAAAATACGGCGGCAGGATCCCCATGATCCATGTAAAAGATTATTTGGGAGTAAAGGACGGGGAGCCTGAATTCGCTGCCATCGGAACCGGAAAGCTGGATAATTCCGCCGTGATCAGGGCGGCCAGGGAACTAGGAAAGGAATGGCTGATCGTGGAATTGGACAACAGCCCGCTTGACCCGCTTGAGAGCGCTCGCATCAGTATAGAAGCAATTAAGAAAATATTGAATGAATAAATGCGTAACGGCTGCGGGGTATTCCCTTGGGAGAATTCTATATATAGAAGCGGATATCAGGACGTAGCTTAAAATACAGGCAGACTAAATTATGGCAATTGCCAAACAGGAGCATATTTAAAGAAGCGGTACATGATGATAAGTTTTCATGTGCCGCTTTTGTGCTAATGCCATGACAGACGCGCGATGCCGTAAGTCCCTTTCCCACCCCTTCTAGAATACCGTTCGGAGAGGGACGTCCCAGGAGAAGCGCGGCAGGGGCGGGAAAAGAACTGCCGTAAAGCGTTTGTCGTGAAAGTTCATATGCAGACATTGAAAACCGTAAAGCTTTGTGATAGGATAATGATTGAAAATCGTAAAAAGTGCGGGCAGGAGACGAATTTAGAGCATCCCGGTCGCCGTAAGAGGAATGAAAAGGGCATGCAAAGCAGATGAAAACTCTATATGAAGTGCTCGACGGCAGCAGCCGGGATGAAGAAAGGATACAAAGGGCTGGCGAAATATTGAAGGCCGGCGGTCTGGTGGCATTTCCTACGGAAACGGTTTACGGTCTGGGCGGGGATGCGCTGAACCCTGCGTCCGCCCGAAGAATCTACGCTGCTAAGGGCAGGCCTTCGGATAACCCACTGATCATCCATATCTGCCGTTGGGAGGATATCTACGCCATCGCGGTGGATCCCCGGGGAATGGCAAAGCGGCTGGCAGATGCGTTCTGGCCCGGGCCGTTGACGCTGGTTCTGCCGAAAAAGGAGATTGTTCCAATAGAAACTACAGGCGGGCTTTCCACAGTAGCGGTACGCTTTCCTTCCCATCCTGCGGCCCAGCGCCTGATTGCAGCAGCCGGTGGATATGTGGCGGCGCCCAGCGCCAATGCTTCGGGCAGGCCGAGCCCTACGACAGCCCGATATGTGGCGGAGGATATGGACGGAAGGATCGATATGATTCTGGATGGGGGAGCGGTGGGAATCGGGCTGGAATCAACGATCGTGGATTTGACGTCGGAGGAACCGGTCATTTTGAGGCCCGGCTATGTGACGCAGGAGATGCTTATGGAGATGCTGGGAAGCGTGGGCGTGGATGGCACCATCCTGGACGGCAAATCCGTTCAAAGACCAAAAGCTCCCGGTATGAAGTACCGTCACTATGCGCCGTTAGGGGAATTGTCAGTGGTGGAAGGGGATGCAGTAGCGGTACAAGAGGCGATCGTACGCTTGTGTGAGGCGGCGGAGGCTGAGGGGAAGAAAACAGGAGTCATAGCTTCTGACGAATCGGCTGCTTTTTATCGGGCGGATAGCGTGAAGAGTGTGGGAAGCCGGAGGGATGAGGCGGCGATCGCTCATAGTTTATATCGGATTCTTCGGGAATTCGACGATGAAGGGGTAGATGTGATCTATTCGGAGTCCTTTGGATGTCGAGGGATGGGACAAGCTATTATGAATAGGCTGCTAAAGGCAGCGGGGCATCATATAATCAATGTATAGACACCGAAAAGTATAAAAATTTGCGCTAGCGCGCCAAATTTTCAGAGATTTCAGGGCCGCAGTCGGCGGCAGAACGGGAGGGCTGATGAGAATAGCGCTGGGAAGCGATCATGGAGGATATGGTCTGAAACAGGAGGTTATCCAATACCTAGACAAAAGGGGAATTGAGTGGAGAGATTTCGGCTGCAACAGTTGGGAATCCTGTGATTATCCGGAGTTTGGAAGGGCAGCCGCACAGGCGGTTGCCGCTGGGGAATGCGAAAAGGGAATCGTGATCTGCACCACAGGAATTGGTATTTCTATAGTGGCCAATAAGGTGCCGAAGATCAGGTGTGCGCTTTGTGCTGATCCGGTGAGCGCCAGGCTCACCAGGGAGCATAATGATGCCAACATGCTGGCCATGGGGGCTGGAATCGTCGGGAAGAACTTGGCGCTTTCCATTGTGGAAACATTCTTGGACACCCCTTTTTCTCAGGAGGAAAAACATGCGCGTAGAGTACGCGCTATTGAAGAAAATACTTGAGAAGCGTAGATAAAAGGAGGGAAAGTACTATGGCAAAGACGGTTATTATGGATCATCCGCTGATTCAGCACAAAATCGGTTACATCAGGAGAATCGAGACTGGAACCAAGGATTTCAGGCAGACCATCGGGGAGATCGCAATGCTCATCTGCTATGAGGCGACGAGAAACCTGCCCCTTGTGGATGTGGAAGTTACAACGCCCATTTGCAAGGCTATGGTCAAGGAACTGAAAGGAAAGAAAATGGCGGTGGTTCCTATCCTCCGAGCCGGCATTGGCATGGTGGATGGAGTATTGGAGCTGATCCCTGCAGCAAAGGTGGGACATATCGGACTGTATCGCGATCCTCAAACCCTGGAACCGGTGGAATACTATTGTAAGCTTCCGGCCGACTGCGCGGAGCGAGAGGTCTTTGTGGTGGATCCTATGCTGGCCACTGGTGGCTCGTCTGTTGCGGCCATCCGGATGCTGAAAGAAAAGGGCTGCAAGAAGATCCATTTCATGTGCATCATTGCAGCACCGGAGGGGATTGAGAAGATGCAGAAGGAACATCCTGACGTGGATTTGTATGTGGGAGCCTTGGATGAGAAGCTGAATGATCACGGATATATTGTGCCCGGCCTGGGAGATGCGGGAGACCGGATTTTCGGAACGAAATAAAGAGCCGGAGTATGCATGCTAATGCAGGAGGATAAGGCTTTACGCGAAGTCATAAATTACGCGGTCCTGAATTGGAAGGCGCGCTTTGCATGCGGACGGGAGTAAACGCGAAATCAGAGATTACGTGGTCCTGAATTGGAATGCGTGCCTTTCGCGCAGACAGAAGTAAACGCGAAATCAGAGATTACGCGTCCTGAATTGGAATGCGCGCCTTTCGCGCGGATGGGAGTTGGATGAAGAGAGAGGATTATATATCCTGGGATGAATACTTTATGGGAGTAGCCAAGTTGTCCGGCCTTCGGTCAAAGGATCCCAGTACTCAGGTGGGGGCGTGCATTGTCAGCAGCGATAACAAGATCCTCTCCATGGGATACAACGGCTTCCCGATGGGATGTTCGGACGATATTTTTCCTTGGGATAAGACGGGGGAAGAAGAGGAAACGAAGTATCCCTATGTAACGCATAGCGAATTGAATGCTATTCTGAACTATCGGGGAGGAAGCCTGGCGGGGGCGCGCCTGTATGTCTCGCTTTTTCCCTGTAACGAGTGTGCCAAGGCCATCATACAGAGCGGCATAAAAGAAATCGTCTACGAATGCGATAAATATGCGCAGCAGGTCTCGGTTCGTGCATCCAAGCGGATGTTGGATGCGGCGGGGGTTGTGTATCGCAGATACGAACCGACCGGACGTGCGGTGACGGTGGAACTGTAGGCGCCCGTCGTGAAAGCTTCGTTCGATACCCCGGCACATCGCAGACATTGTCTGCGATACTGTCATCAATAAGTTTGAAAGGAGCTTTCAAATTTTTGCTCTGGGTTGGAGCGATCGTCCGGAAGGGCGGGGAGGAGTTAAAGGAGAGACCGGATGAGGACAGCGGTGTGGCGCAGGTTCATTGCCGTTTTACTGGCCCTGGGGCTGGCGATAGTTCCCCATATCAGCATTGATGCCACTTCGGAAACCAGAAAGAAGCTGGAAGAGGCGAAGCAGTTACGCAATGAAACGGAAAACCAAAAAGATCAGCAAGAAGAGAACATTGACAACATGGAGGCCGCACAGACGGGGCTGCGCGGAGAACTGGCGAATCTGAATGAACAGCTTGCAGCAGTGAGCGAAAACCTGGAACGGATAGAAAATAACATTCTTACCAAAAATGAGGAGATTCTCAGGACCCAGGAAGAGCTGCGCCAAGCGAAAGAGACAGAGGAGTGGCAATATACCTGTCTGAAAAAAAGAATTCAGTATACTTACGAGAAAAGCGGCCACCTGTATTTGGAAACCCTATTTTCTTCTCTATCCTTCGGTGAATTTTTGAACATGTCGGAATATTTTGAGCAGCTTGCGGAGTATGACCAGAAAATGCTGGCCAGTTATGAACAGGCCCGGCGGGAGGTGGAAGCGGCGGAAGCCAGGTTGGAAGAGGAAAAGGTGCAGTTGGAGGAGATGAAGGCGGACGCAGAAGCGGAGCACGAGAAATTTACCAGTCTGATTAACCGGACGAAGGGGAATATATCCGCCTACTCCAATCAGATTGCCAGCGCTGAGGCGGAGGTGGATGTTCTGGAGGCTCAGATTGCAGCTCAGAACGAGAACATTGCGGCTTTGCAGAAGCAGCTGGAGGAGGAAATCGCCAAGTCCCGTCTGGCGGCTAAGTCCAGCTGGAGGGATATTTCGGAAGTTACCTTTACGGAGGACGACAGGTATTTGCTCGCCAACCTGATCTACTGTGAAGCGGGCGGAGAGCCCTATGAAGGCCAGGTGGCGGTGGGAGCTGTGGTTATCAACCGGGTTCTCAGCTCGGTCTATCCCAACAGCCTGTCAGGCGTGATCTATCAAAACCGGCAGTTCGAGCCTGTTTCCACAGGCCGCCTGGCGCTGGCTTTAGCGGAGAACCGGGCAACGGCCAGATGTTACCAGGCGGCGGACGAAGCCATGAGCGGGGTGACGAATGTGGGAAACTGCGTCTATTTCAGGACGCCAATTCCAGGCCTGGAGGGAATCCGCATCGGCGGCCACGTCTTTTATTAAACTCTGCGGCAGGCCTGCTATCTGGACTTCACATCTCAGGCGGGAAGCTACAAAGGATTCCTGGCTTTTCTTCAAAACGCTTCCTGGGAAGAAAACAGGGAGCATGGCTGAAAACAGTCCATGGGCTCGGCGAGCTTAGCCAGCCTGCCGTCATAGAGCTGGGTTAAGAGATGGTCCAGAGAACGCAGGGCAGCCTTGAGGAGTACGGAGGAAAGCAGGCCCTGTTCCAATGCATCGGAAATTTCGCTCAGATCAACCACCTTTATAAAACCGTCCGGATAGATTATGACGTCAGCCAGCAGGTCAGTGACGATAAGAGAATTGTCTTCTGCCCGAAAATCGCAGGAAATAATATCACAGTAATGATAGAGCAGGTGGCCGTCGTGTGCATAGAATCTGCTTATCTTATAGCCTTTTTTCAAATAATAACAGGAAAAGCCATGATCCAGATTTTTTCTGGGCCGCAGAGCCTTCCACCCGGTCACCAGGATATCGGAATCGTGCCGGAGAATGACATCGTCTTTCAGCAAGACACACTCATCCGGAATCAGACGTTTACGGTATAGAATGGGATCGCTCATCATGTTCCCCCTTCTGTGCGCCTTAGCGCACGCTCTGACCAGGGCGGAATGACGCCCTTTTTGTTTTTCTTTTGCACTTCTATTTTTCTGAAAATTGAAACGATCCAAATATGCAGCCTCTATCTGTATTGCATTCAGTATAGGCTATTACTATAGTTTATTCAACCGTAAAATAACGTCTCTGGAATTTTTTTACAAAGGCCTGGCAAAGGAGAATCCGTGCGAGCATTGGCACTGTGTGGACTGTTATCCGTACAGAAAAAAGTACAAGGAAAGAACTATTGTTTCGGTAGACAAAACCCTGAAAACTAGTTATAATCATAACTGGGTATTTTTTGCCGGGGAATAGATAGGATGACTATAAACCGTAAATGGAGGATAGGGCTGATGGAACCGGACAGAAATGTATTCCGTTATCTGACGCTGATCTCACAGTTCGGCATCTATATGTTGGTTCCGATTTTCTTGTGTTCCTTCGTAGGTATCTTCCTGGACGAAAAGCTGGGAACATCTTTCTGGATGATTTTCCTGTTTTTTGTCGGGGCGCTGGCAGGATTTCGGAATATCTATGTATTGTCGTGTAAACTGACCGGAAAGAAGGGAAATAGCCGCCGATATGAAAAACCTTCTGAAAAAGATAAATGAGACTGTGAAGGAAATGTGGGCCGGTATGTTCCTCTGGGGACTTGTCTGTCAGGTGCTGCCGGTATGGTTTATAGAAGATCGGATGGGATACAGCCTGGGGCTCTGGATTGGCGTGGCGCTGGCCGGGGCTGCAGCTTATCATATGTGGTGGGCCCTGGATAAGGGGCTGGATGATGAAGGGACTGCGCAGGGATATATCAGGAAGCAGGGACTGATACGGTACGGCGTAATCGTTGTAGTCTTTGGGGTTCTGATGCTCACCGATGTGGCGGATCCCATAGCCGCTTTCCTCGGTATTATGGGGTTGAAGGCGGGGGCTTATTTACAGCCGTTTCTTCATAATCGATTTCATCACGGAGAAATTGAAGCCAAGAAGGAGGTGAAACTATGATGAATGGCATATTGCTGTCCGAAGGATCGGACGTGGATTTTATGATTCATGGGGTGTTTTCCTATGAGCTTTTCGGACAGAAAGTATGGATAACGACCACACATGTGTGCCTGCTGATCGTCATGCTGGTGCTGATCGGTTTTGCGATTGCTGCTAATCGGGCGATGAAGTACGCTTCGGAGGTTCCCGGCACGTTCCAGAATATCGTGGAGCTGGTGGTGGAGAAGCTGGACGGCATGATCCATGGCGTCATGGGAAAGAATGCAGTAAAGTTTGCCAATTATATCGGCACGATTTTCATTTTTATCCTGATCAGCAATATTTCCGGCCTGTTTGGCTTAAGGCCGCCGACTGCGGATTACGGGGTGACGCTGCCTTTGGGTATTTTAACCTTCATATTGATCCATTTTAATAAGTTCAAGTATCAGAAGGTATCCGGCGTACTTAAGGGGCTGTGCGAGCCTTGGCCCATTTGGGCGCCGATCAATATCATCGGCGACGTGGCAGTGCCGATTTCCCTGTCGCTGCGTCTATTCGCCAACGTTCTGTCGGGCACGGTGATGATGGCGCTGGTTTACGGCCTGCTGAAATGGATTGCGGTCTTCTGGCCGGCAGTACTGCATGTCTATTTCGACCTTTTCTCGGGCGCGATCCAGACATATGTATTCTGTATGCTGACGATGACCTATATCTCGGATGCCATTGGCAGCGAGTAAAGGGCACCGGACGCGAAGGCGTCCGATGTGGATGACACGGGAGCGGTATGCAGCCAATGTGTCATAAATAGATAGCTATATGCAATATTTTATTCAAGGAAAGGGCTGCCGTATGGCAGCGGAACGGAGGAAATTTTATGGAGTTCAATGAAAACTTTATTCTTGGATGTTCAGCAATCGGCGCAGGACTTGCGGTTATCGCAGGTATCGGCCCTGGTGTAGGTCAGGGTATTGCCGCAGGACACGCAGCAGCCGCAGTGGGCCGTAATCCCGGTGCGAAATCCGACATCACATCCACCATGCTTCTTGGTCAGGCCGTTGCCGAGACGACAGGTCTGTACGGCCTTCTGGTTGCCATGCTGCTGATGTTCGTTAAGCCGCTGATTTAAGTTAAGCCTCGATCTGAACCATAATTTAAGAAAGGAGGCTTGAATCTTGACTACAAAATTAGCGTGGGCAGCCCTGTTGTCCGCGGATACGATGGCGCCCCGTCTGTTCGATCTGGATTTCCAGCTTTTGGCGGACTCGATGCTTACCATCATCGCGGTGTTTGTCCTGTTCTTCGCGCTGTCCTATTTCCTTTTCAACCCGGCAAGGGAATTTTTGAAAAAGAGGCAGGATAAGATTCGGGATGAATTGGATGAAGCGAAGGCCAGCCAGGAGGAAGCTGCCGCATTAAAGAAAGAGTACGAAGACAAGCTTGCGAATATCAATAAAGAAGCGGATGAGATCTTAAGCGCCGCCAGAAAGAAAGCTACGGCGAACGAGACCCGGATCGTGGCGGATGCGAAGGGCGAAGCGGCCCGGATCATCTCCAGGGCAAAGGTGGAGGCAGAGCTTGAGAAGAAGAAGATGGCCGACGATGTGAAGAAGGAAATGGTATCCTTGGCGTCCGTGCTTGCCGGTAAGGTTGTGGGCACTTCCATCGACGCATCCACACAGGACGGCCTGATTGACGAGACTCTGAAGGAAATAGGTGATAGCACATGGCTAAGCTAGTCTCAGAAACGTATGGGGACGCGCTGTTTGGCCTGGGGCTGGAAAAAGGGCTGGTGGACAGCCTGATGGCAGAGATCGAGGAAATGAGGGAGATCCTTTCGGGAAATCCGGATTTTTCCAGATTGATGAACCATCCGGACATCGGCAGGGACGATAAGCTGGGGATTCTTTCAAAGGTATTTGAGGGGAGACTTTCCGATACGTTGTTCGGTTTTATCAGAGTCCTGGTCGTAAAGGGCCGTTACGGTGCGATCGACGATATCTTTACTTATTATACGGACAGATATAAAGAATACCACAGGATCGGGGTGGCATATGTTACTTCCGCTGTGGAGCTGACGGAAGGTCAGAGGGAAAAGATAGAGAAAAGGCTGCTTGAAACCACAGATTTTGCAAAGATGGAAATGCATTTTTCTGTGGACACAGGGCTGATCGGCGGACTGGTCATCAGGATCGGCGACAGAGTGGTGGACTCAAGCATCCGCTCCAGGCTGGATGGGCTGCAACGGCAGCTCATGAAGGTTCAGCTATAAATGGGTGCACAAACGCGCCGACAGATTAAGGAAGGTTGAAAGTCCATGAATTTGAAACCAGAAGAGATAAGCTCGGTTATAAAAGAACAGATTGAGCGGTACTCCTCCAAACTGGAAGTGGCGGAAGTGGGAACGGTCATCCAGGTGGCAGACGGTATCGCACGTATCCACGGACTTGAAAACGCGATGCAGGGTGAGCTTTTGGAATTTCCCGGTGAAGTATACGGAATGGTAATGAACCTGGAAGAAGACAATGTGGGCGCTGTGCTGCTCGGCAGCCAGCACAACATCAGCGAAGGCGACACCGTGAAGACCACCGGAAGAGTGGTGGAGGTGCCTGCAGGCGACGCGATGACAGGCCGTGTGGTAAATGCCCTGGGACAGCCGATCGACGGCAAGGGGCCGATTCAGACGGATAAATACCGTAAAATCGAGAGGGTGGCATCCGGCGTTATTACCAGGAAATCCGTGGATACGCCTCTGCAGACCGGTATCAAGGCTATCGACTCCATGATCCCTATCGGAAGGGGCCAGCGTGAGTTGATCATCGGCGACAGGCAGACGGGAAAGACTGCTATCGCCATCGATACCATCATCAATCAGAAGGGTCAGAACGTAAAATGTATCTATGTGGCGATCGGCCAGAAGGCTTCTACGGTTGCCACCATTGTGAAGACATTGGAAGAGTATGGCGCCATGGCCTATACCACGGTGGTGGCTTCTACGGCCAGCGAATTGGCGCCCCTCCAGTATATCGCGCCTTATGCCGGATGCGCAATCGGTGAGGAATGGATGGAGAACGGCCAGGATGTTCTTGTGGTCTATGACGACCTGAGCAAACATGCGGTGGCATACCGTACCCTGTCGTTGCTGTTGAAGCGCCCGCCGGGACGTGAAGCGTATCCGGGCGACGTTTTCTATCTGCACTCCAGGCTTTTGGAGCGTGCGGCTAGGATGAGCGATGAGTACGGCGGCGGTTCCCTTACCGCACTTCCCATCATTGAGACGCAGGCAGGCGACGTATCCGCGTATATTCCTACCAACGTGATCTCCATCACGGACGGCCAGATCTATCTGGAGACGGAAATGTTCAATTCCGGTTTCCGTCCGGCCGTTAACGCAGGCCTTTCCGTATCCCGTGTGGGAGGCGATGCGCAAATCAAGGCTATGAAGAAGATTGCAGGTCCCATCCGTGTGGATTTGGCGCAGTTCCGCGAACTGGCTGCTTTCTCCCAATTCGGTTCCGATCTGGATGCGGATACGAGAGAAAAGTTGGCGCAGGGCGAACGCATCAGGGAGGTTCTCAAGCAGCCTCAGTATAAGCCTATGGCGGTAGAATATCAGATTATCATTATCTATGCCGCTACGCGCAAATACCTGCTGGATGTGGCTGTGAAGGATATTACGCGTTTTGAAAGCGAGCTGTTTGAATTCATCAATGTGAAATATCCGGAAGTGCCGACAGCGATCCGTGAGGAAAAGGTGATCTCCGAAGCGACGGAAACCGCTTTGAAGAAAGCAATCGAAGAGTGTAAGGCACAGTTTCGATAGAAAGCAGGGTGAACAGATATGGCTTCTATGAGAGATATCAAGCGGCGCAAAGGCAGTATTCAAAGCACCCAGCAGATCACCAAGGCGATGAAGCTGGTCTCCACTGTCAAGCTGCAGAAAGCCAAGACAAAAGCCGAAGAGTCCAAGCCCTACTTTGATACCATGTATCAGACGGTACAGTCCATCCTGGGCAGATCCGGAAGCATCCGCCATCCGTTCCTGGAGGGTGGAAGCAGCCCGAAAAAAGCGGTGATCGTGATCACTTCGAACAGGGGATTGGCCGGAGGATACAATTCCAACATCGTCAAAATGATTACCCAGGGAGAAATGGCCGGGGAAGATCTGGTGCTCTATACGATCGGTAAAAAGGGCAGGGATGCGCTGGAACGGGGAGGCTACCCTATCAATGGGGATTATTCCGAGGTGATAGAGGAACCCTCTTACGCCGATGCTATGCGTATTGGAAAAGAAGTTCTAGAGGCCTTTGAAAAAGGTGAAGTGGGTGAAATCTACCTGGTATACACCGTGTTCAAGAATACGGTGGTACATGTTCCGGTGATGACGAAGCTGCTTCCGGTGGATACGCAGAACCTGGCGATGGCCGGGGAGCGGGAAGCGCCGGAGGAATCGAGACTGGACGCCCCTATGAATTTCGAGATGGATGAAGTGGAAGCGCTGGAACTTCTGATTCCCAAATATATCACCAGCATGGTTTATGGAGGACTTCTGGAGGCTTCGGCCAGTGAGAACGGCGCCAGGATGCAGGCCATGGACTCCGCGACGAGCAATGCGGAGGAAATGATCGAAGACCTGACACTGTTGTATAACAGGGCACGTCAGGGCGCTATCACACAGGAGCTGACCGAGATCATAGCAGGCGCCCAGGCGATCGGCTGATTGTCCGGGGAATGATTTATATGTAGAGAGGATACGACCAATGGCAGAAAATAAGAACGGAAAAATCACGCAGGTTATCGGCGCGGTTCTGGACGTGAAATTTGAACAGAACTGCCTGCCCGATATCAACGAAGCGTTGAAAATTCCTACCAGCAGCGGCGGCACGCTTGTGGCGGAGGTCGCGCAGCATCTGGGAGACGATATCGTACGTTGTGTTGCCATGGGTTCCACCGACGGGCTTGTGAGGGGGATGGAGGCTGTTGCCACCGGTTCCCCGATCCGTGTGCCGGTTGGTGAGAAGACGCTGGGGCGTATGTTCAACGTCCTGGGCGAGCCCATTGATAACATTCCTGCTCCCACAGGGGTAGATTATGAGCCGATCCACAGACCTGCTCCGGAATTCGAGGAACAGTCTACCCAGACCGAGCTTCTGGAAACAGGTATCAAGGTGGTTGACTTGCTCTGTCCTTACCAGAAGGGCGGAAAAATCGGCTTATTTGGCGGTGCAGGCGTGGGTAAGACGGTTCTGATTCAGGAGCTGATCCGTAACATCGCCACCGAGCACGGCGGATATTCTGTATTCACCGGTGTGGGCGAGCGGACCAGGGAAGGAAACGACCTGTACTATGAAATGAAGGAATCCGGCGTTATCGACAAGACGACCATGGTATTCGGACAGATGAACGAGCCGCCGGGAGCGAGAATGCGTGTGGGCCTTTCCGGCTTGACCATGGCGGAATATTTCCGCGATAAGGGCGGAAAGGATGTACTTTTGTTCATCGATAATATTTTCAGATTTACCCAGGCTGGTTCCGAGGTGTCCGCACTTCTGGGCCGTATGCCGTCTGCTGTGGGTTATCAGCCTACGCTGCAGACGGAGATGGGCGCCCTGCAGGAACGCATCACGTCCACCAAGAACGGTTCCATTACCTCCGTACAGGCCGTTTATGTGCCTGCGGATGACTTGACCGACCCGGCGCCTGCGACCACGTTCGCACATCTGGATGCGACCACGGTACTTTCTCGTTCCATCACTGAGCTGGGCATCTATCCCGCGGTGGATCCGCTGGAGTCCACGTCCCGTATCCTGGATCCCAGAATCCTGGGCGAGGAGCACTATCGGGTGGCCAGAGGCGTGCAGGAGATCCTGCAGCGCTATAAGGAACTGCAGGATATTATCGCCATTCTGGGTATGGATGAGCTGTCCGAGGACGATAGGATGGTGGTTTCCCGTGCCAGGAAGGTGCAGAGGTTCCTGTCTCAGCCCTTCTTCGTGGCGGAGAAGTTCACCGGGTATGAAGGAAAGTATGTGCCGATCGCTGAGACGATCCGCAGCTTCAGGGAAATCCTGGACGGGCAGCATGACGATATTCCGGAGAGCTATTTCCTCAACGCAGGAAGCATTGACGATGTGCTCGCCCGCGTGAAATAAGGGGTGTGCTTATGGCAGATGACAGGAATTTTACATTGAAGATCATCACGCCGGAGCGCGTGTTCTACGAAGGCGCGGTGAGCATGGTGGAATTCAATACCACGGAGGGGGAAATCGGTGTCTATAAGGGCCACATCCCCATGACTGTCATGATCAAGCCCGGTATTCTTACCATCACGGAAGAAGAGGGGAAGAAGGAAGCCGCTCTTCATGCTGGCTTTGTGGAGATCCTCCCCACAGGAGTGACCGTGCTGGCAGAGGTGGTGGAATGGCCGGATGAAATTGACGCTAACCGTGCAAAGGCCGCCATGGAACGGGCGGAGGAACGCATCAGGGCGCAGGAGGCGAGCACAGATATGGCAAGGGCCGAAACTGCGCTTGCAAGGGCTGTGGCGCGTATAGAAATATTAAGATAAGGGATACCGCCTCGGGCGGATATCCCGTCCCGATGAAGATTGCCGGATGAACGCGAAGGTCGTCTGTCCGGCGGTCATACAGGGAATGAGGAGGGCGGAACTGCTGGGAATAAGGGCGGTGTTGCGAAAATAACAGGAACGAACTGTTATTTTCGCAATGCTGCCCTGGGATTACGGCGGTTCCGCCTTTCTAGCAGGTAGGATGCAATCTGAGATTTCACAGGAAACATAACGTTCCCTTCATCTGGGCTGAATGTCTGCGGAAAGCAGGAAGATGGGAGCTGGGGAGGGAAATGCCGCTTGGGGCGGCGGAATGAGAGGAAGAATGAGGGAAGGGATACAGAGAATCATCGATCAGGTGGGTAAGGTTGTCATCGGTAAAGAAGAGGTGACGAAAAAGCTGCTGGCTGCCATGCTGGCGGGAGGACATGTACTTCTGGAAGATGTACCGGGGACGGGGAAGACCAGGCTGGCCAGAACATTGGCGGCATCCCTGGGTGTGGGATTCGGACGGATCCAGTTCACGCCCGATATGCTTCCGGCGGATGTGACGGGGCTTCATATCTATAACAGAGAGACGGAACAGTTTGAGCTGAAAAAAGGGCCGGTGTTCACGAATATTCTTCTAGC
Organism: uncultured Lachnospiraceae bacterium; assembly: GCA_947650005.1. Classification (GTDB taxonomy): domain Bacteria; phylum Bacillota; class Clostridia; order Lachnospirales; family Lachnospiraceae; genus Eisenbergiella. The sequence goes on along the minus strand of CANSTU010000002.1, from coordinate 93,177 downwards.
AGACGAAATTAATCGGGCGACGTCCAGGACGCAGGCAGGGCTTTTGGAATGCATGGAGGAGCGGCAGGTTACCATTGACGGGAAGACGAGTGTGCTGGAGGAGCCGTTCTTTGTAATCGCCACGCAGAACCCGGTGGAGACGGCGGGAACTTTTCCGCTGCCGGAAGCACAGACGGATCGCTTTATGGTGAAGCTTTCCATGGGCATGCCGAAAAGGGAGGAAGAGGTGCGAATCCTGTCCGCCTATAGCGAAGGGGATCCTCTGATGATGCTGGAGGCTGTCATGGACAGAGAAGAGGTGGTGCGGATGAAAGAGGAAACCCAGCGTGTCTATGTACACCCTCTAATGGCAGGATACCTGACGGATCTGGCGGCGGCCACCAGGAAACAGGAACGGGTGTCCATGGGGGTGAGCCCCCGGGGAACCCTGGCACTGATGCGCTGCTGCAAAGCATTGGCCTGCATGGAAGGCAGGGACTATGTGATTCCAGACGATGCAAAGCTGCTTGCCCCTTGCGTGTTTGCGCATAGGCTCGTCTTGTCCGCGGGAAGGAGCAGGCAGGAAGATGCGGAGAAGATCATTGAGGAGATCCTGGAGAAAACATCAGTGCCCGTGGAGGATTTCGGGAGAAAATAGTTCGGGAAAGGAGGGGAAGGGTTATGTCCATATTATGGCTGATTATCGGGGCAATGGCGCTTTTTCTGCTTCAGCGCCAGGTATATGGGCGATTTTGGGACAAAGGCCTGTGGGCAGGGTTGGAATTTGAGAGAAAGAGCGCGGTGGAAGGCGAGGAATGCCATCTTCTGGAACGGGTGGAGAACCGGAAATCCCTCCCGCTTCCTATGGTTAAAGTGAAATTTCAGGTGTCCAGGAATCTGTGCTTTGCGGACGAGGGAGACAGCGCGGTAACGGATCAGTATTATCGGAATGATATCCTTTCCCTGGGGCCGAACCAACGGATCATCAGGAAGCTTCCCTTTCTCTGCCAGGCCAGGGGATATTACCGGATACGGGGACTGGATTTGGTGGGGACGGATCTGTTTCTGAGCCGGGAGATGGTGACGGAGGTGGAGGGAGGCAGTACGCTGTATGTCTACCCCAAGCCTGCACAGGGAGCCGGGCTGATGACGGCGCTGAGGAAGCTGAACGGAGAAATCTTGGCTAAAAGACATATGCTGGAGGATCCTTTCGAGTACCGGGGGATCAGGGAATACGCGCCCTTTGACGAGATGAAAAGCATTAACTGGAAAGCCACGGCGCGGATGGATGATCTCATGGTAAATATGCGGGGGTATACTTCCCTAAAATCCGTACATGTCTATGTAAACCTGGAGGACTCCGGGGTTTGGCGCCGGAGGGAACTGTCGGAGCTGTGTATCCGGATCGCTGCCAGGGTTACAGGAGAACTTCTGGGCCAGGGGATCCGTACCGCCGTCTATTGTAATGGCCGGGATATCTTAAATGGGGAGATCATGCGGATTCCGGCTGCGGCAGGGGAGGGACAGATGGAGGGAATCAACCGGGCCTTTGCCAGGCTGGACGCGGATCGGACGGTTCCGTTTGGCGAGGCTTTTACGGAAGAGCTGGAAAGGGAAGAGAGGGATGCGGCTGTCCTGTTCATCTCAGTGGAAAGGGGCAGCCGGTTTGTGGAGATTCTGGATCGCCTGGCGGGACGAGGCAGTGATTTTGCCTGGTTCTGTCCGCTTCTTGCGGGAATGGAGACAGGTGTGGAAAATCCGGAAAGGCTTCGTTTCACTAGGCTGTGCGCGGAGGAAATATTGGATGGAACATAAACGATGGAAGACGGCGGAAGGAGCAATGACGATTGTTTTGAATTTTATGGCGGTGCTGTGCGCGCAGACCGCCGCATTTGTCTCCTATGCCTATGTGCAGGAAACCGCGTATGGAGAGAACTTCCCGATACCAGGATTTTTCAGGCAGCTATGTGTCGTGGCAGCGCCCTTTGCTTTTTGGAAGATTAGGGAACGGATCGGCCGCTTGCCGGCATTCCTGGGACTCCACTTTCTGATTGCTGCAGCCCTATCGTATGTTTTGGGGGAAAACGCGGCATGCAGGGGTATTTTTCTGGTATTCGTGGGTGGATATCTGGTGGAATCCTTCTGTATCCGTTTCCGGAAAGAAGAGGAACTGCCGGTTCGAGAGGACTCCTCCGTACGCAGGCCGACGCTTGGACGGGAGGAAGAGACAAAAGAGACGGGGCAAATGCAGAAGGAAAAGCGGACGGAAAAACAGGTCCTCCCTGCAGGGGCCTCCGGGGCGGGAGCCGTGGTGCCCGCTGGGATGGCGGCGGCATCTTTTCTGGCCTGTGCGGGAATGGGAGCTGAGTGGGCTTGCAGCCGGATATGGGTGCTGTCGTTGGCCTATATTTTCCTGTTTTTTGCGGTTTCTTATCTGCGGAATCTGGAACGGTTTATTCGGCTCAACCGGCCCAGCAATGCGCATATTCCCGTTAGGAGAATGCTGGTGCAGGGCGGCGGGCTGACGGCCGGGTTTGGCATCGTGTCGATATTCATGCTGGGTGTGGGCGCAAACGACGCGTTGACAAGGCCGCTGACGGAGACGTTAAAGAAGGCGGGGCTTTGGTTGCTTCGCTGTCTGGCCAGGCTCATCACATTTCTGATGAGCCTGGGAAAGGGAGAAGAAGGGATGGAGGCGGAAGCCTTTATCCCCGCCGCGCAGGAACCGGGCATGCCGGAAATCGCGCAGACGCCCCTGTGGCTGGTGGTACTGGAGAAAATTTTTGCTGTGGCCTTTTTGCTTGCAGCCATCCTTCTCGCCCTGTGGGTTCTCTATAGGATGATTTTATGGGTGATCCACAGATTCTATGAGAATACGGCGCGGAGCGTAGATGAGACGAAGGGGACGGTGGAGATAAGGGAAAAGCTGAGCCGGCAAAAGAGAGAGGGGATATCAGGGAAGAACCTTCCGCTTCTCGGAGGAAATCCACAGGAGCGGATTAGGAGATGCTTTATCCAGACAATCCGCCGGACGGACCGTTTCCAAGATCCAGGGGACGAAAGGCCGGGCAGAGCCTTTTCGGGTTACTGGGGATTGAGGGCACGGGAAGAAAGAAGCAGGGCCTGGGAGGATTTTGCGCGCGGCAAAACCGCCAGACAGCTCGGGGAAGCCGTCGGCCTTGCACAGAAAGATGCTGCGGCTACTTTCTCGGAATTAGTGGAGCTGTATGAGAAGGCGCGGTACGGAAAGGCGTGTACCAAAGAGGAGGCGAAACAGGCGGGTAGGGCTGCGGCCAAACTGATGCGTATTTGCCGGGAATAAACCATCCGTTTCTTTTTGCATAGATTATATTAAAAACAACCGGCTGTAGGAACCATCCGATGGAAGGGCGAAACGGCCGGGAAAGGGAAACATGGATGATATCAGAAAGGTTCCGGATGCCCTGATCCGGGGCAGCAATGGGAACCGGAGCACGTTGGAGCGGGGAGAAAGCGGCCAATGGAGGCGCTGCCCTTGTGAAAGGCCGGATCGGCCGCTGCCCTTTTATATGACCTATCCCATGCCCATGACGTGGGAAGAGGAGGATGCCGCTGCGCGGGACTTGGATTATTTGCTTCAGATGTATCCTAGGCAGGCCCGGAAATACCGGGAGAAGATCAGCATAATGCTGGATACTATGGATTATGAAGGAAGTATGATCTACGACGAGTATCCGGATCGCCTGGCCCTTATGCGTCTGTCTGAGAATATCTGGAGGGAGATCAGGAGGCAGGAGGAAAGCGAGCAAGAGAAGACGGCCGGGGAAGGCGGAAGGGAAAGCGAAGCGTACTGGGATCGGATCAGGGAACTCCTTGAAATCCTGCTGTATTATGAAATCTATCGCAGGAGAAGGGGGACGCCGCCGGTTATGAACAGACGTTTTTGGGGAACGGTTCCGTCTGCGCCGACTCCGACGCCGCCGTGGCAGGGGAATCGGGGAAGGGAGCCGTATGATGGGCTTCCGGATCCCTGTGGGGCGAGAACAAAAGGGGGCGGTTTTGGACCTGCGGGTTTGCCCTGAAAAGACATTTCGGATTTGAAGGGGCTTCTGCGGGAGCTGCCTTTGCCTTATTCATATGCAATGCGTGCAAAGCATTGCATATGAAACCTGCGGCGCAAGCATTTTGAAGCGTAGATGCTTCATAACCTGGGCCTGATGTGCAGCATGGAGATCAGGACGTTGGACACGATGGCTGGGAAAGGATGCTGCAAGCATGGATGGAAGTGTGAATCAAAACCTGCGCCCTGAAAGCGGGTTTTGATTCATGCGTATCTTTCTCTTCCTTTTGATATTGTACGCGTATGATTCGCAGACGGGAGCTGGATATGGACGAGCTGCTTAAATTGCTTTGGGAAAGCATGAATGACAGACTATACCAAATGACGGCGGGAGGGCCGAGAAAAAGGGATGGGGATTTCAGAGTCAGAATCAGGCCCGTCCTTCTCCAGGGCAGCCTGTTTTTTCAGATGGAACGGTTTTGCGGCAACCAGGTTTTTCATAAAAATATGTCTGATCGGGAGGCGGTATCCGCCATGGCGGATATGATGGCGGTTTTCCGTCAGCTGGATGTGGATACGACGGACTTCCATGCTACCGTACTGATGAGCAAGAAGGGAAAGGCAGTTGTCAATAAAAAGGTGAAAAGCAGCGCGCAAAAGGCGGACAGGCAGATTCCAGAACATAACAGAAAGAAAAACTATATTTTGGAGGAGGGGCAGCCGATCCCTTTTCTGATCGATCTGGGAGTCCAGACGCAGGACGGCAGGATTGTGAGAAGCAGGTATGATAAATTCCGGCAGATCAACAGGTTTTTGGAATTTATTGCCGATATTGTGCCAATACTTCCAGAAAAGCGATGTGTCAGGATCGTCGATTTCGGATGCGGGAAAAGCTATCTGACCTTTGCCATGTACCATTATCTGCATGAGAAATGCGGCCTAGACATCCGGGTGACGGGCCTCGATTTGAAAAAAGAGGTGATCAAGCGTTGCAGCGCCCTTGCAGAGAAATACGGTTATTCGGGGTTGGATTTTCAGCAGGGGAATATCGCTGACTATGCGGATGGAGAACAGGCGGATATGGTGGTAACGCTTCACGCCTGCGATACGGCCACGGACTATGCCCTTCACCGTGCCGTGAGCTGGGGAGCAAAGGCGATCCTTTCCGTCCCATGTTGCCAGCACGAGATGAATGGCCAGATCTCCTGTGATATCCTGCAGCCCGCACTGAAATTCGGGCTAATCAGGGAAAGGATGTCGGCGCTTCTGACGGATGCCCTTAGGGCAAATCTGTTGGAGGAAGCGGGATATGAGGTACAGGTACTGGAGTTTATCGATATGGAGCATACGCCTAAAAATATACTTATCCGCGCAATAAAACGGGAGAATTCCCGCCCGGTGGACACCAAGGCTGATGAGATGGCGGACTTTCTTCATGTGAATACATGTTTGCAAAAATTGATGCAGGAGTAACTTTATGAAAAGGACATTGATCAGAAGCTGTGTGTTTGTGGCCACGTTTCTATTGGCGCTGCTGCTCGACAGTATGCTGTTAAACAAGGGCAATACCGATATGACGGCAGAGCTGAAGGGATCAGAACTGCCGCTGGTTTTCGTGGATGTAACAGGGCGTCAAGTGAATATGATGCAAGGGTTTCTGGCCCAAATGGATGAGAAATACATGCGTAAAGGCATCATACCCGTGGGAGAGAACCGCAAGCTGTCGATTAGCGTTAAGATCTATGACAGCCAGGTGAAAAACATGGCTTTTGAGGTGCGCAGCATTGATGGGGAGAGGCTTGTGGAGGATACGCCCATCGCGGCCTTTTCAGAGGGAGATGTACTCCATGCGGACATTACGCTGAAGGATCTGATCGATCGGGATACGGAATATGGGCTGACATTCCGCCTGACCCTGGAGGACGGCAGAGTGGCCTACTATTATACCAGGATTATCCAGGCGGGAGATTATGGGCTGGAAGAAAAACTGGATTTTGTAGCGGATTTCAGTGCTGCCACCTTCCGTCCGGAAGAGCTCCCCGGCCTGGGGCAGTATATGGAAACGAACCGGGAAGGGGACAATACCACGCTGAGCCATGTGACCATAAACAGCAGCTTAAAGCAGATCGGATGGGGAGACCTGGAGGTGGAACGGGTGACGGAACCTGTGTATACCATACAGGATATTACGGAACAGACTGCGGCTATTACGGTGGAGTATCTGGTGAAATATGTGCGTTATGAGCGGGAAAATCATGCGCGGGTGAGAGAGGTCTATCGGATCCGTACCGGTGAGGAGAGGATGTTCCTGCTGGATTATGACAGATCTATGAGCGAGATTTTTACGGAGGATGCTTCATCCTTTGTGGATGATAAGATCATGCTGGGAATCCTGGATCCGGAGATTGGCTTGACGGAAAGCGACGGGGGAAAGGTACTGGCCTTTTCCCAAGCCGGCGTGCTCTATAGCCTGAATATAACGGATTATAGGCTGGCAAGGCTTTTTTCTCTTTATGAAGAGGAAAAAATGGATGAACGCTCTCTGTATAGCGACCATAATTTCAAGATTCTGCAGGTAGAGGAAACAGGAAATGTGATTTTTATGGTATATGGGTACATCAGTCGCGGGCGTTGGGAAGGATACTGCGGCGCCGTGGTGTATTACTTCAACAGCGCTACAAACACCATAGAGGAGATGGCGTTCCTTTCCAGTTCCAAATCACCGGAACTGCTGGAAGCAGAAATGGACCAGCTTTGCTATATGAATGGAAGAAACGAGCTCTATGTTTTCTTAAACGACAGAATCAGTTGTATCCATTTGGACAGCAGGAACGTGGAAGTGATTGCGGAAAACCTCAGCGGAGGAAACTGCCAGATTTCGGAAAGCAACCAGAACATCGTCTGGCAGAATGAGCGGGAGGAAGCGGGAGGCGTTTCGTTGACGCTGATGAACTTAAACAGCGGGGAGCAGAGCATCATTGAAGCGGGAAGCGGTAATTACATTCTTCCGCTGGGCTTTATGGGCGAGGATTTGATCTATGGCGTAGCACGCAGGGAGGATGTGACATCAGGGTATACAGGACGGGCGGTATTCCCCATGTACAGGATACGGATTCAGAACGAGAGCGGAGAAACCCTGATGACGTATGAAAAACCGGGTATCTATGTCACGGGATGTAAGATGAACGAAAACCAGATCATTCTTGATCGCGTGGAAAAAGATGAAATGGGCGGATATATAGCCTGCGCGGCGGATCAGATCGTAAGCGGAGTACAGATACAGCCCAAAAGCAATGATGTGATCACAATGCCTACGGAAAATTACGAGAAACTTACAGCAGTGGAGATGGGAAAGGGGCTGGACAATAAACGGATCAAATTTATCGCGCCCAGAGAAGTATTGTATGAGGGAAACAGGGAAGTAGCTCTTCTGCCATCCCAGGAAGACGTGGAGAACTATTATGTCTATGGGCTTGATGGGAGCGTGACCATTGTTTTCTCCCCAAGGGAGGCGATCGGGCTGGCAGGTGATACGGCCGGAGTAGTAACGGGACGGGACGGCTCCTATGTCTGGAGACGGGAGCGGATCAACACGAAAAACCAGATCATGGCAATAGAAGAAACCTCTGTAACTGAGGAAAAAGACAGTCTGGCCGTATGTCTGGATGAAATCCTTCGTTTTGAGGGAACGACTAAGAATACGGAGCAGCTTTTGGGCCAGGGAAAGACAATAACGAAAATTTTGGAAGAAAACCTGCATGCGGTCAGAGTTTTGGATCTGTCCGGATGCAGCCTGGAAAGCGTGCTGTATTATCCGGACAGGGAAGCACCGGTTCTGGCACTTCTGTTAGACGGCAGCGCAGTGCTCCTGACCGGTTTTAATGAATCACAGGTGGTAGTGATGGATCCGCAGGCGGGAACTTTGGAGAAGATGGGAATGAACGACGCTGCCGCATGGTTTGAAGAAAACGGAAACCAGTTTATTTCCTATACTAAGAGCAGGGAATAAGAAGGTGTATCCCAATGGTGCAACAGCATCTCATCTGCCGGGTACGTGGAGCGGCGGCTGAAATGCAGTTGTACCATTGCCAAAAGGCATGAAAAGACGGCTTAAGAGGCTCGTCCAAACAGCCTGCCGCGGTATTTCTCCAGCGCAGACAGGAGCAGGAGACCCAGCACGCCGCAGGAAATGATTTCCCCTAGAGTGACCGTGACGAAGGAAAACCAGAGCGGTTCAATGCCATAAGCGTATTTGAGCACGAAGGGGACGATAATGGCGTTTGCGAGAATAGGGGGCAGAGGCGCCAGCCATTTATAGGTACGCAGCTTTCGTGTGCCGAGGGCGCCGATCAAGGTGGCTAGCGAGCCGAAGAGGATGTCCGGCAGGGCGCAGCCGGTGAGGATGTTGGCAATCAGGCATCCGATAAAGAGACCGGGGATGCCAGCAGCGGTAAAGCAGGGAAGGATAGTCAAGGCTTCGGAGAAGCGGACCTGCACCGCATAGTTGGCCAGGCCGAAGGTGTTAGCCAGGAATGTGAGCACCACATAAAGAGCTGCGATCATGGCAGCTTGCGTCATCAAATAGGCGCTCTTTTTCCTGCTGTTTCGGGGGAAGAAAGTGAGTAGGGCAAAGAGGACGGCCGCTAAGGCCGCCAGGGACATTAGGTAGATGTTTTTCATGATTGACTCCCATCTGCGCGCCCTTGGCGCGCATACAAATCAGGAGGTTGAAACGAAGTTTCAATTTTTCTCCTTTAGTTTTGTTTAAGGTCAGGAAGGTTTCGAACTGACCAGTGAAATTGCCGGGAAGCTTGTAGGGACAGTCTTCCCGGCAATTTAGTTTAGCAGAAATGAGGAGAAAGTCAAGTGGGATGGCGTAATTTTTTGGGGGATGAAAGTCTTAAGAAAAAAAGCGTTGACAATATCGTAGAGAAGTGATAATGTATGTTCAGAAGGTGTTAGCACTCCAACGAGCTGAGTGCTAACAACCCGAAATGAGGTGAGGTGAATGCAGCACAAACTGGATGAACGAAAGAAGAAAATCCTGCATGCCGTTATCCGCAACTACCTTGAGACAGGGGAGCCGGTGGGGAGCAGGACGATTTCCAAGTATACGGATCTGAATTTAAGCTCTGCGACCATCCGTAATGAGATGGCGGATCTGGAAGAACTTGGGTACATCATCCAGCCTCACACATCTGCCGGGCGCATTCCCTCCGACATGGGCTATCGTCTGTATGTGGATAGCATGCTGGAGGAAAAGGATCGGGAAGTGGAGGAATTAAAAGGGCTTCTCGTGGAGAAAGAAGACCGGATGGAGCGGCTTCTACAGCAAGTTGCGAAAACGTTGGCAGTCAATACCAATTATGCGGCAATGATTTCTTCGCCTCTTTATCATGGAAATAAATTGAAATTCATCCAGCTTTCCAAGGTAGATGAACATCAGGTTCTGGCAGTTATAGTGGCTGAAGGGAATATGATCAGGAACACCATGCTCCATGTGGAAGAAGCGCCGGATCAGGAAACGATATTGAAGTTGAACATCCTGTTGAACACCCATTTGAACGGAAAATCACTGGATGAAATCAATTTGGGGATGATCGCAAATCTGAAGCAACAGGCCGGAATCCACAGCGGAATGGTCGGTGAGATTATCGACGCAGTGGCGGAGGCTATACGGGCTGATGAAGATCTGGAGATCTATACCAGCGGTACGAATAACATCCTGAAATATCCGGAACTTGCGGATAAAGAACGGGCGAGCGAACTGATTACCGCTTTTGAGGAAAAACAGGCATTAAACCAGATCGTGCAGGAAACACTGGCTGATGAAAGCGGAACCGGGATCCAGGTCTATATCGGAGAAGAAACGCCGTCCCAGACAATGAAGGATTGTAGCGTCGTGACGGCCACCTATGAACTGGGTGAGGGTATGCGGGGAACGGTGGGAATCATCGGACCCAAGCGAATGGATTACGACAAGGTTGTGGGAATCCTGAAAAATCTGATGGCTCAGCTCGATACGCTTTATAAAAAAACGTGAGAGTGTCCGATGTAAGAAGCAGTGCGGGGACAAAAATCAATAAAAGGACATTTTGAGACTGTACACCGGGGATGGGGTGAAAGGTTGTTATCCAGAACCGGCGGTTGCACATAGATTCCCCTGATTTTGAAAGCCGGCAGGGACGGCGGAATGCGAGGAGATATGGAGAATAAAAATCTGGAAGAAGACCGGGAGGAGATTCCCGTGGAAGAAACGGAAGATGTGGATAGGAATTCCGAAGCGGGAGAGGAAGCTTCCGGGCAGGCGGCCGATATACCGGAGGAGATGGAAGAATCCGGGGAAGAAGCCGGAGACTGCGAAGAGGGCTCCGTAAAGGAAGGTTTCTTCAAAAAGAAGAAGAAAGATAAGAAAGAAGATGCCTTTAAGATGAAGATCGAGGAGCTGGAGGACCGGGTAAAGCGGCAGATGGCCGAATTTGAGAACTTCAGAAAACGCACCGACAGAGAAAAGGCAGCAATGTTTGAAACCGGAGCTAGAAGCGTGATTGAAAAGATCCTTCCTGTGGTTGACAATTTTGAAAGAGGTTTGGCAGCCGTACCGGAAGACGAGAAGGAAAGCGCCTTTGTGGAGGGGATGAACAAGGTATATAAACAGCTGATGACTGAGCTGGACAATATGGGAGTAAAACCCATAGAGGCTGCAGGCAAGGAATTCGACCCTAACTTTCATAATGCGGTGATGCATGTGGAGGATGAGGAATACGGCGAGAATGTCGTGATGGAAGAATTCCAGAAGGGTTATATGCATCACGACACCGTGATCAGACACAGCATGGTAAAGGTTGTAAACTAGGGCTTTGGCCTGAGCGCTAAAGCGTAAGGGACTGCATATAAGACGCGGATCATGCGTCCGGGAAATAGCTGCATAAGGCGGCGGAATGGAGGAGTATTATGAGTAAAATAATCGGTATCGATCTGGGTACGACAAATAGTTGTGTGGCTGTTATGGAAGGTGGGAAGCCCACCGTAATCGCCAATGCAGAAGGCGCGAGAACCACACCCAGCGTGGTGGCTTTTACCAAGACGGGAGAGCGCCTGGTGGGCGAGCCTGCAAAGCGTCAGGCTGTGACCAATGCGGATCGGACAGTGGCTTCCATCAAGAGGCATATGGGAAGCGATCATAAGGTGGACATCGACGGCAAGAAATATTCCCCTCAGGAAATTTCAGCCATGACTCTGCAGAAGCTGAAAGCGGATGCGGAGAATTATTTAGGGGAAAAGGTGACTGAAGCGGTGATTACCGTTCCCGCCTACTTCAACGATGCTCAGCGTCAGGCGACCAAGGATGCGGGTAAAATCGCAGGCCTGGATGTGAAACGTATCATCAATGAGCCCACAGCGGCTGCCTTGGCTTATGGTCTGGACAATGAAAAAGAGCAGAAGATCATGGTATACGATTTGGGAGGCGGTACATTTGATGTATCCATCATCGAAATCGGCGACGGAGTAATCGAAGTTCTGGCCACCAACGGCGATACCCGCCTGGGCGGCGACGACTTCGACAATAAGGTCATCGACTGGATGGTGAGCGAATTCAAGAAGCAGGAAGGCATTGACCTATCCGGCGACAAGATGGCTATGCAGAGGTTGAAAGAGGCAGCTGAGAAGGCGAAAAAAGAGCTGTCCAGCGCGACTACAACCAACATTAACCTTCCGTTTATTACGGCCACTGCCGAAGGGCCGAAGCATTTCGATATGAACTTAACCAGAGCGAAGTTCGATGAACTGACCCACGATCTGGTGGAGAGGACCGCTGTTCCCGTACAGAACGCCCTGAAGGATGCCGGTGTGATGGCGTCTGAATTGGGCAAGGTATTGCTGGTGGGTGGATCCACCCGTATCCCTGCCGTACAGGAGAAGGTAAAGGTAATGACGGGCCACGAACCCAGCAAGACGCTGAATCCAGATGAATGTGTTGCCATAGGCGCTTCCGTGCAGGGCGGCAAGCTGGCTGGAGATGCGGGCGCAGGGGATATCCTCCTTCTGGATGTGACGCCTCTGTCTCTGTCCATTGAAACCATGGGCGGCGTTGCCACGAGGCTAATCGAAAGGAATACCACCATCCCCACCAAGAAGAGCCAGGTATTCTCAACCGCTGCGGATAATCAGACGGCGGTTGACATCAACGTACTTCAGGGTGAGCGGCAGTTTGCAAAGGATAATAAATCCCTGGGCCAGTTCAGACTGGACGGGATCCCGCCGGCACGGCGCGGTGTGCCTCAGATAGAGGTTACCTTTGACATCGATGCGAACGGTATCGTCAATGTGTCTGCCAAAGATCTGGGGACGGGAAAAGAGCAGCACATCACCATTACGGCCGGTTCCAATATGTCGGAAGACGATATTAACAAGGCCGTTAAGGAAGCTGCGGAGTACGAAGCACAGGATAAGAAGCGTAAGGAAGCGATCGATACAAGGAATGAAGCGGATTCCTTCGTGTTCCAGACAGAAAAGGCTTTGGAGGATGTGGGAGATAAGCTTCCTGAATCCGATAAGACAACGGTACAGGCAGATCTGAACGCACTGAAGTCTCTGCTGGAACAGACAAAGGATCAGGAGATGACAGAGTCCCAGGTGGCGGATGTGAAGGCAGCCCAGGAAAAGCTGATGCAGAGCGCCCAGAGCCTGTTCTCCAAGATGTATGAGCAGGCGCAGCAGTCTGCAGGAGGCGCAGGGCCGGATATGGGAGGCGCAGCGGATGCGGGTAGCACTCCGGAAGATGATGTGATCGATGGTGATTTCAGAGAAGTATAAAACCGTTTGAAACCATATACACCAGGGGGCACTGCAGTGTCCCCTAGTGTTGTGTCTCAAGGCCTGCTCCCGGCTAAAGACGGCGTGTTGAGCCAGCCGGGGCGGACGAGAAGGAAACGGCTGTTGTTTTTGGAGGATTGTTATGGCGGAACAGAAAAGAGATTATTATGAGGTTCTTGGGGTTGACAAGAATGCGGATGATGCGGCCCTTAAGAAAGCATACAGAGTCCTCGCAAAGAAATACCATCCTGATATGAATCCGGGTGATGCGGAGGCAGAGAAAAAATTCAAGGAAGCGTCGGAGGCTTATGCTGTTTTGAGCGATCCGGAAAAACGGCGCCAGTATGACCAGTTTGGCCATGCCGCTTTTGACGGAGGAGCAGGCGGAGGCGGCTTCGGCGGCTTTGATTTCAGCAGCGCCGACTTCGGCGATATTTTCGGCGATATTTTTGGCGACTTTTTTGGCGGCGGTTCCCGAAGGAGCGGACGTTCCAGCAATGCGCCCATGAAGGGGGCCAACATCCGTACCAGCGTGCGAGTGACTTTTGAGGAAGCGGTATTTGGCACGACAAAGACGATTGAACTCAATACCAAGGAGGAATGCAAAACCTGTCATGGAAGCGGCGCGAAACCGGGAACGGAACCCATTACCTGCGGAAAATGCGGAGGAAAAGGTCAAGTGGTCTTCACCCAACAATCTTTCTTCGGCACGGTACGCAACGTACAGACCTGTCCCGACTGTAATGGTACGGGAAAGGTGATCCGGGAAAAATGTTCAGACTGTCGGGGAAGCGGATATGTGCCCATGAAAAAGCGGTTTGAAGTGGATATTCCGGCAGGGATCGATAACGGACAGTGTAAACGTCTGGCAGGCCAAGGAGAGCCGGGCGTAAACGGAGGTCCGAGAGGCGATGTGCTGGTCGAAGTTATCGTGGGTCGTCATCCCATTTTCCAGCGCCAGGATTATAACATATTCTCCACGGTGCCGGTTTCCTTTCCGGTGGCTGCGCTGGGCGGAGAGGTGATGATCGATACGGTGGACGGCAAGGTGATCTATGATGTGAAACCGGGAACCCAGACGGACACCAGGGTTCGTCTGAAGGGAAAAGGCGTTCCCAACTTGCGCAATAAGGAAGTCCGGGGCGATCACTATGTAACCTTAGTGGTACAGGTGCCCGATAAACTTTCTGGGGAGGCGAAGGATTTGCTGCGCAGATTTGACGAAGTATCCGGAGACAGCTTGAATGTGGCAAAGAAAGCAGGAGCGTCCCAGGATGGGAAAGAAAAAGAAGGGAAAAAGAAGAAAGGATTCTTTAAATAATACGTTTCACCAGGCGAAAGGCGGGCATATCGGGATCGATGTGCCCGTAGCTATGTATGTAACGTGCTGAAGACATGATCATGAGCTTGTCTGCCATATCTGTTTTCCGGCTTGAATCGCAGGATTGACTATGTTAAACTGTCTGTAACAATCGAAGGGATCCGCAGATGGGATTGCCCTGATTTGAGTGCGTGCCTTGCACGCAGGTGGGAGCCAAATATGAGATGGAAGAAATTCAGGATAAAGACGCTCACACAGGCCGAAGATATCATCATCAGCGCATTGTATGATATCGGTCTGGAGGGCGCTCAAATAGAGGATAAGATACCTCTGACGGCAGTGGAGAAGGAGCAGATGTTCGTCGATATCCTTCCGCAGGGGCCGGAAGATGACGGTATTGCCTACCTCAGCTTTTTCGTGGAGGAGGATGCCAGTGGAAAGCTCCTTGTGCAGGGGAAGGGGCTGGAGGAAGCCGTTGTGCTGGAGCAGGTCCGCGGGCAGTTGGAGGAAGTGCGGGCCTTCTGTGAGATCGGAGAGGGCAGCATTGCGGTGGATGAGACGGAGGATATCGACTGGATCAACAATTGGAAACAGTATTTTCATCAATTTTATATTGATGACCTTCTGGTCATTCCCTCCTGGGAGGAGGTAGCGCCGCAGGACCATGGAAAGATGATCCTGCATATTGATCCGGGAACTGCCTTTGGCACGGGGATGCATGAGACCACGCAGTTGTGCATCCGTCAACTGAAAAAGTATGTAACACCTGGCTCGACAATTCTGGATGTGGGGACAGGGAGCGGCATTTTGGGGATCCTGGCCTTGATGTTCGGAGCTAAACGGGTGGTGGGAACGGATCTGGATCCCTGCGCGGTGGAGGCGGTACGGGACAATCTGGAGGCAAACGGCATAGCGCCGGAAAAATTTGAAATGCTGACAGGAAATCTCATCACGCAGAGAGAGATACAGGATCGGGTGGGATATGGTTGCTATGATATTGTAGCGGCCAATATCCTTGCGGAGGTGCTTGTGGCGCTTACGCCCGTGGTAATAGGACAGATGAAACCGGGGGGAATCCTGATTCTATCTGGGATTATCGATGAAAAGGAAGCAACAGTGGCGCAGGCGGTCAAGGAGGCCGGACTGAAGCTGCTGGAAACCCATTATCAAGGAGAATGGGTGGGGATGACAGCCCGAAAGGAATAGACGCCAAGACGAGGAGGGAAGCGGAAGATGCATCAGTTCTTTGTGGATCCGGGGCAGATTGTGGGGAAGAAGGTCCGTATCATCGGAAGCGATGTGAACCACATACGAAATGTACTGCGTATGAAGCCGGGAGAAGAGATCTCCGTGAGCAATGGGGTGGACGGAAAGGAATACCGTTGCGGGATTGACAGCATTGGGGAGGAAGAGGTGCATGCTTCGCTGCGCTTCATCAAGGAAGACGGTTTGGAACTGCCTTCCCGAATTTACCTGTTCCAGTGTCTTCCTAAGAGTGATAAAATGGAGCTGGTCATCCAAAAGGCGGTGGAGCTGGGGGCCTATATGGTGGTTCCTGTAGCTGCAAAACGTTGTGTGGTAAAATTAGATGGGCAAAAAGCCAAAAGCAGGGTTGCCAGATGGCGCCAGATTGCGGAAGCTGCAGCAAAACAGAGCAGGCGGCGGATTGTGCCGCAGGTGATGGATGTATGCAGTATGGAAGAGGCGCTGGCATTGGCGGCCGGTCTGGATGTGAAGATGTTCCCCTATGAGCTGGCCGAAGGGATGAAAAAAACCCGGGAATTGGTGGGAAGCATCCGTCCGGGACAGTCCGTAGCCATATTTATTGGGCCGGAAGGGGGATTTGAGGACGAGGAGGTGGAAGCGGCATCCAAGACCGGATTCGTCCCGATCACTCTGGGAAAGAGAATCCTGCGCACGGAGACCGCAGGATTTACCGTGTTATCCTGGCTGATGTATCAGCTTGAGCCGCAGGAGTGAGGCGACGCAGAGGTGGAAAGCCCTGCGGTGGGGTACCTCATCTGGCAACCCGGGGCTCTGGTGGATTGGAAGGTGCGCTGGAGTCCGCTTGCGGGAACGGAAAAGAGAGGCGGCACATATAATAAATCAGGCGGATTTTCAATCAACGGTATTTGAGACGGTTGGGGATCCGTACTTGTCTTATCAGTCAATCTATTTACAGAAAGTTGGGATAAACAATGGAATGCTATCTGGATAACTCGGCTACAACCAGATGTTTTGACAGCGTTGCGCAGCTTGTGGACCGGGTAATGTGCCTGGATTATGGCAACCCGTCCAGCATGCATCGGAAGGGCGTTGAGGCTGAGCAGTATGTCCGCTATGCAAAAGATGTGATTGCAAGAATACTGAAGGTGGACGGAAAGGAGATCTTTTTTACCTCTGGAGGGACGGAATCGAATAATATGGCGCTGATCGGATGCGGTTTCGCCAACTGCCGTTTGGGCCATCATATGATTACCACAGCTATTGAGCATCCAGCCATCCTGCAGACCATGCGTTATCTGGAGGAGCAGGGATTTGAGGTGACCTATCTGCCGGTGGATGGACTTGGGCGGATCCGCCTGGAAGATTTGGAAGGGGCCCTGCGGCCGGATACCATTTTGGTGTCCATCATGCACACCAACAACGAAATCGGTACGCTGGAGCCAATTGCAGAAGCAGGGGCTTTGATCAGGCGGATGAACCCGCAGACCCTATTTCATGTGGATGCGGTGCAGGGATTTGGAAAATGTCGGATTCTGCCCCGGAAGATGGGGATTGATCTGCTATCGGTGAGCGCCCATAAGATTCACGGCCCTAAGGGCGTGGGATTTCTGTATGTGAATGAGAGGGTAAAGATCCATCCGATCCTTTTCGGCGGAGGGCAGCAGCGCGGTATGCGCTCAGGCACGGAGAATGTACCCGGGATTGCTGGAATGGCGAAGGCGGCGGAAGAAGTTTACGCTTCCCTGGATGCCGATATAAACCGAATGTATGCGCTTAAGGAACGGTTCCAAGAAGGCCTGAGGGGATTGCCGGAGGTATGGCTCAACGGACCGGCTGGCCGGGAAGGCGCGCCTCATGTGATCAGCGCATCTTTCCGGGGCGTGCGCAGCGAAGTGCTGCTGCATGCCCTGGAAGAAAGAGGGATCTATGTGTCGGCAGGAAGCGCTTGCTCGTCCAATAAGCCGGATAAGGCAGGATCGGAAACCCTTCGTGCCATCGGCCTGGATAAGGAACTGCTGGGCTCCACGATTCGTTTCAGCCTTTCCGTGTTCACTACGGAAGAAGAAATCGACTATACGTTGCGGGCATTGTACGACATCGTTCCCATGCTGCGCAGATATACAAGAAGATAATAGAAGGTTCTGGAATATAGGGCGTTTCTCTGCCAATTGCCGTCAAAGCCATGTATCATGGCTTTGACGGCAGCGGCTCTGCGATTATGTGAAATCTTCGATTTCTCAAACCTGATTTCAATGCCCGCAAAAGCAAGAGGATAGAAGCTGAGGGGATTAAATGCCTGCGATCGTTTCTTCTATTGTGAATTTACGTCAGTCAAAGCGGATAGATAGGTTAGGTTGAAAAATGACCTCCGGCCACTTTTCAATCGTGAATTTACGCCCGCTAAAGCGGGCAGGGCGGTTAAGATGATATATAAAGCTTTTTTGATAAAATATGCAGAAATTGGAGTGAAGGGAAGGAACAGAGGCGTATTCGAGGATGCTCTCGTACGCCAGATCCGCCATGGGCTGAAGCGCTGTGAGGGGGAATTCCTGGTGCACCGCACCAGAGGCAGGATCTATGTGGACGTGCTGTCGGAAACCTATGATTATGAGGAAATGGTGGACGCGCTTCAGGCTGTGTTCGGCATTTCCGCCATCTGTCCCATGAAGCGGACGGAGGATGAGGGATTCGAAAAGCTCTGTCAGGATGTGGTGGAATATGTGGGAGAAGCCTGTCCGGACCGGCAAATCACATTTAAGGTGAACACCAGGAGGGCCAGAAAGGATTATCCCATGGAATCCATGGAGGTGAGCAGTGCGGTCGGGGGTGTGTTGCTGGATGCCTATCCAGAGATGCGCGTGGACGTACATCACCCGGAAATGATGCTGCATATTGAGATACGAGAGAAGATCTATATCTATTCCACCGAAATCCCTGGGCCGGGCGGTATGCCCGTTGGCACCAACGGAAAGGGAATGCTGCTTTTGTCAGGGGGGATTGATTCTCCGGTGGCGGGTTGGATGATTGCCAAAAGAGGCGTGAAAATCGATGCGGTCTATTTTCATGCGCCTCCCTATACCAGCGATCGGGCAAAACAGAAGGTGGTGGATCTGGCCAAAAAGGTGGCCCGATATAGCGGGCCGGTATGGCTGCATGTGGTCAACTTTACGGATATCCAACTGTATATATATGAAAAATGCCCCCATGAAGAATTGACGATTATCATGCGGCGTTATATGATGCGGATTGCGGAGGCTATCGCGCAGGAGACGGATTGCCTCGGCCTGATCACCGGAGAGAGCATTGGCCAGGTGGCTTCCCAGACCATGCAGTCCCTGGCGGCCACGGATGATGCGTGCCAGATGCCTGTATATAGGCCTTTAATCGGAATGGACAAGCGAGAGATCATAGATTTGTCGGAGAAAATAGATACCTACGAGACGTCAATCCTGCCATATGAAGACTGCTGTACTATTTTTGTGGCGAAACATCCGGTGACGAAACCGAACCTCCAGGTGATCAGAAGGCATGAGCACAATTTAGACGAGAAAATAGAAGAACTGGTAAAGACAGCTCTTATGACGCGGGAATTGATTGTAGCGGACTATGAAGGATAAAGAAACTTCGATTTAATCTCTCGAGTTGGCTGCGCGTTACGCATGCAGATGGGGGCGCCCTGATTTGTCTGAACGCTAAGGCGCACAGATAAAAGGGAGCTTGGAACGAAGTTTCAAGCTCCCTGAAAACAAAAAAGACAAGGCCCTGAAAAGAGAGAGTCTTGCCCTTTTGCCCGTCGTTTGTTTATGTACCATTGAAATGACCGTTTAGCTGCCGCTGCCGGAACCCCTGCGGCATGGCCCACCGGATTTAAACCATGTAAGGCTTAAGGACTTCCAGAACCTCTTCAGAATTGTCTTCTGCATGAATATTCAGGTCGATGGGCTTGGATAAGTCGAGGCTGAAGATTCCCATGATGGATTTAGCATCGATCACATACCTGCCGGATACCAGGTCGAAGTCATAATCGAATTTAGTAATATCATTCACGAATGATTTTACCTTATCGATGGAATTTAATGAAATCTTTACGGTTTTCATTTTGTTTTACCTCCTTTAATTTGGACAGCCCTGGGCTGTCTGATACCTTCCGTTTTCATTTTATATGGAACGGGGGGTAAAAGTCAACTATCAAACATGACAAAAAAAGAAGGGAATACTATGAAAAGTGTAGCATTACACAATTTAGGCTGTAAAGTGAATGCATACGAACTTGAGGTTATCGGTCAAAAGTTACAGAAAAAAGGATATTTCATTGTACCATTTGAGGGAAAAGCGGACATTTATATCGTAAATACCTGTACTGTGACCAATATTGCGGACAGAAAAAGCCGCCAGATGCTCCATCGTGCGAAAAAGAGAAACCCGGATGCGATAGTGGTTGCTGTAGGATGCTATGTACAGAACGGGAGCGAGGAGAAGCTTTTGGATGAAAGCATTGATCTGGCCGTAGGAAATAACCGAAAAAAGGATCTGCCGGAAATCTTGGCCGCCTTTTTAAAGGAACGGGAAACGGGCGGGACGAATCTGTCCCTGGCTGGGAAAACGCTGCACCACACCAGTATCGTGGACATTGCTGCGCAGCGGGACTATGAAGAGATGGGATTAATGGACTGCAGGGAGCATACTAGGGCCTATATCAAGATTCAGGATGGCTGCAATCAGTTCTGCTCCTACTGTATAATCCCGTATGTACGGGGGCGGGTGAGGAGCCGCAGACAGGAAGACATTCTGGCGGAGGTCGCATCTTTGGCCGAGCGGGGATATAAAGAGGTGGTACTCACCGGAATTCATATCAGTTCTTATGGTATGGATTTTGCGGGAAAGGCGGAGGGGGACTATCTGACCGGAGACAAAGGCGGGACCGCCCTTCTAAACCTCATTCGGAGCGTATCGGAAGTGAATGGGATCAGCCGGATTCGGCTGGGTTCACTGGAGCCCAGGATCATTACGGAGAAATTCGCCGCAGGCCTGGCAGGCCTGACGAAGGTGTGCCCCCATTTTCACCTGTCTTTGCAGAGCGGGTGCGACAGGACATTGAAAAGGATGAATAGGCACTACACGGCGGGGGAATACTCTGACAGAGTGAAGATCCTGCGAAGCGCTTTTTTCCGGCCAGCCATCACGACGGATGTGATCGTGGGATTTCCGCAGGAAACGGAAGAGGAATTCCGGGAAACGGAATGCTTTGTCCGGGAAATGGCATTCTATGAAATGCATGTGTTCAAATACTCCGCCCGAGAGGGAACCGTGGCCGCAGCCATGCATGGCCAGATACCGGAGAGCATAAAAAGCGAAAGAAGCGCAGTCCTCCTAGCCCTGGAAAAGGAACAATCGAACGGATACCGAAGGGACTACATAGGAAAAAAAATCAGGATCCTGACGGAGGATACTTTGGAAAAGGAAGGTCATCTTTACCGGGTAGGGAATACTGAAACTTATGTAAAGGCGGCGTTTCCTATAGCAAGGAGGCTCTCCAATGACGGATACCTGCCGGATACAGGAGGAAATCAACTGGTGGAAGGACGGGTGACAGGTTTCCTGGAAGACGAGATCCTGCTTATGGATATCTAGGGAATAAGAGCCGGCGCAAAACCCAATATGGTCTGCTTAAGGCCTGGGAGACGACATGACCTTAAGCGGAGCGCTGGCAGCGCTGCGCCAGGGGAAACAGGGCTTGCGTAGCCGTTGGCCGCTTGTTATGCGAAACCCGGATAAATACGTTGAAATTTTTGGAAAAGTAGGGTAAGATAAAATCAACCAGTATTATGACAGCTTAAGTATCAGGCAGATGAGAGAATGGAGCAGCGTATGCAGAACCAGGATTTGGGCAACACACAGTATTTCCGAGTGGAAAAAGAACCGGAAACCGGCGTGAAGGTAATCCTTTCCGCCGTTTATGAAGCATTGACCGAAAAGGGATATAACCCGGTGGATCAGATCGTGGGTTATATCATGTCAGGAGATCCCACCTATATTACCAGCCATAAAAACGCCAGAGGAATGATCATGCGGGTGGAACGGGACGAGCTGGTGGAAGAGTTACTGAAAGAATATATCAGAAAAAACGAGTGGACGGGAAAATAGATCGCCGAAGGGCGAAACGGGAGATGGAGCCGCTTGCCGCGGCAGAATGAGGGGAAAATGCGTATCATGGGACTAGATTTCGGTTCCAAGACGGTGGGGGTCGCCGTCAGCGATCCTTTGTTAATTACTGCCCAAGGAATCGAAATAATCCGAAGAAAAGAGGAAAACAAGCTTCGTCGTACGCTTGCTAGAATAGAAGAACTGATCCTGGAATATGACGTGACAGAAATTGTGCTGGGACTTCCCCGGAATATGAATGCCACAGAAGGGGAACGCGTGGAGCTGACCCGAGAATTCGGGGACAAGCTGACACGGCGCACAGCCCTTCCGGTGACCTACTGGGATGAACGGCTGACGACTGTTTCGGCCGAAAGAACAATGATGGAGGCTGGGATCCGCAGGGAGGAACGAAAAAGTCATGTGGATCGTATTGCTGCTGTTCTGATTTTACAGGGATTCCTGGACTGTCGGAAGAACACCGGAAATGGGACGGAAAGCGAGAAGGAATCGTGGAAAGAATAGAATTTTGCCTGGAAGGCGATTCGGAAAAAACAGAATTTTATGTGCTGGAACAGACAAAGCTGGGGGGCTGTGATTACATCCTTGTGACGGATGCAAAGGAAGATGAGGATGGAGAAGCGATGATTCTGAAGGATATCTCCGATCCGGAGGATCCGGAAGCAATCTATGAAACCGTGGTGGACGATACGGAACTGGAAGCGGTTTGTGCAATTTTCTCCGATCTTCTGGAGGATGTGGAATTGGAGCGGTAGGCGTGTCTGGCAGGCGCAGAAAAGAATAAAAAGACATGCCCTGATAATGGAGGAAGGGGCGCGATGAGGAATGCGGAGGTAATTTGATTGAAGAAAGTAAAACAAGTGAATAATGGACCCGGACTGAAGATAATTCCCATGGGAGGGTTGGAACAGATCGGCATGAATATTACTGCCTTCGAGTATGAGGACAGTATTATTGTGGTGGATTGCGGTTTGTCCTTTCCCAATGACGACATGCTGGGAATTGACATGGTGATCCCGGATATCACCTATTTAAAGGAAAACATGGATAAGGTGAAGGGGTTTGTGATTACCCATGGACATGAGGATCATATCGGCGCACTGCCCTATATCTTGAAGCAGATGAATGTTCCTGTATATGCCACAAGGCTGACCATGGGGATCATTGAAAACAAGTTGAAGGAACATAACCTCTTAAAAATAACGAAAAGAAAAGTTATTAAATTTGGGCAGTCCATTAATTTAGGCCAGTTTCGAATCGAATTTATAAAGACCAATCACAGTATCGTGGATGCGGCTGCACTTGCCATCTATTCTCCGGCAGGAACGGTGGTGCATACAGGAGATTTTAAGGTGGATTATACGCCTGTATTCGGTGATGCCATTGACCTGCAGCGGTTTGCGGAGATCGGGAAAAAGGGCGTACTGGCGTTGATGTGCGACTCCACTAATGCGGAGCGCCCAGGTTTTTCCCCGTCGGAACGTTCGCTCAGTAGGATTTTCGATACGATTTTCCATGAGCATCCCAGCAAGCGGATTATTATTGCCACCTTTGCTTCCAACGTGGACAGGGTGCAGCAGATCATTAATTCTGCCTATAAATATAATCGGAAGGTGGTCGTGGAAGGCCGCAGCATGGTGAACATCATTGATACCGCCATGAATTTGGGGTGTTTAAATATTCCGGAAAATACGTTGATCAATA
Source organism: uncultured Lachnospiraceae bacterium (assembly GCA_947650005.1). GTDB lineage: Bacteria > Bacillota > Clostridia > Lachnospirales > Lachnospiraceae > Eisenbergiella. The sequence continues at coordinate 69,928 of CANSTU010000002.1, read as the reverse complement.
TAGAGCAGCTGAAAAATTATCCCGATGAACGTACGGCCATCATTACCACGGGAAGCCAGGGCGAAAGTATGGCAGCGCTCAGCCGCATGGCGGGGAGCGTGCATAAGAAGGTATCCATTACGCCGAACGATGTGATTATCTTTTCATCCAATCCGATTCCAGGAAATGAAAAGGCTGTGACCAAGGTGATTAACGAGCTTTCTATGAAGGGGGCGGAGGTGATCTTCCAGGATGTGCATGTATCGGGACATGCCTGCCAGGAAGAGATTAAGCTCATCTATACCCTGGTTCATCCTAAATACTCTGTACCCATCCATGGTGAATTCAAACACCGGAAGGCGCAGGCCCGCCTGGCTGCCGATCTGGGTATTCCGAAAGACAATATTTTCATGTTGAATTCGGGAGATGTGTTGGAGATGGACAGTGAAAGGGCCCGCGTGACGGGCAAGGTACAGGTGGGCTCCATCCTGGTGGACGGACTCGGCGTGGGCGATGTGGGAAATGTGGTCTTAAGGGACAGGCAACACCTTGCCGAAGATGGTATCATGATCGTTGTGATGGGCCTGGATTCCGCCAGCGGCCAGCTGGTCAGCGGCCCGGATCTGGTTTCCAGAGGATTCGTCTATGTGAAGGAATCGGATGAATTGATGGAGGAAGCAGGTGACTTGATGCGGGATGTGTTGGACAAATGCATTGGAAGAAGCGGATGCGACTGGGGCAAGATTAAAACCGCGGTTAAGGATTCTCTCGGAGACTATATCTGGAAGAAGACGAAACGCCGTCCGATGATCCTACCGATCATTATGGATGTATAAGAAGATGGCAAATATATAAATTTAGAACGATTTTCGGACCGGATGCCGGATCGGAAAGACAGAGGTTGGAAGCGTGGAAGTACAGGAGGCCTTGGATCAGCTGGTTGCGGCCATTAAAAATTCGGATATCTATCTGGAGTACCGCAGACGCAGTGAGCAGGTGGATCGCACCGAGGATTTGAGGGAGAAAATCAACGAATATCGTGCCCGTAATTTTGAATTGCAGAATACTTCCCATACGGAAGATCTGCTCGATGTCATGGAAGAATTTGAGAGGCAGTATGAGAAGTTCAGGGAGGAGCCGGTGGTGGAGGAATTCCTGAGCGCCGAGCTCGCTTTCTGCCGTATGATGCAGGATATAGAGGTTAGGCTCGCGGAGGCGGTAGATTTTGAGTGAGGAACAGCCGGGCAGGAAAAAGAAAGGTTGAGTAGTTTTCGGGAAAAAGGAGAGGATCGATGAAGAAAACAGAGGTTGCCGGAAATGCGGTCTATTCCGTGGCCAAGATTGTCGCAATTATCCTGGCGGTGATGTTTATCTATCGTCTGGGAACCATGGCCTATTCCTATGGAGAGCGGCTTTTCGGGGAACCTCCGATGACCACCGGGCCGGGAATTGACATCGTAATTACCATAGATGCTTCAGATACTGTGAAAGATGTGGCGGAAAAGGTAGTGGATGCGGGACTGGCTCGGGATGTGACGCTTTTTACCATTCAGGAAAAGCTGCTGGGAACGAAGCAGGGTATCCAGCCGGGAACCTATACCCTGAATACCTCCCAGACGCCGGAGGAAATCATACAGGCGATGAGCGCCCTTCCGGCAGGTGAGGAAGATACACAAGAGTAGGCTGCAATCAGGACAACGGAATCTTAAAGCTGAAAGGAACTTATAATTTTGCTGGTGGCAGTATCGCAAGCTTTGCCTGCGATATGCAGAAGGTTAGATAATAGATGATGAAAGCGGAAGAACGCCTGGCGGTTTTTATCAATTCCTTGGATTGCGGGAACCCGGCATATCTGGACGAACTGGAGAATGCGGCGAAGGAAGAAGGTGTGCCAATCATCCGGAAAGAAACCCAGAGCCTGTTGCGGACGCTGCTTGCGGCAGGAAGGCCGGAACGGATCCTGGAGGTGGGGACGGCTACGGGCTTTTCTGCCCTTTGTATGAGCGAATATGCGCCTTCAGGATGCGAGATTACGACCATAGAGAAGTATGAAAAGAGGATTCCTGTTGCAAAGGAAAATTTCAAAAAATACGGGAAGGAAGGATGCATTACGCTGCTAGAAGGGGATGCGGCGGACATCCTTCCGGGCCTTAAGGGACAATATGGCTTCATTTTCATGGATGCGGCAAAGGGACAGTATCTGCATTTCCTGCCGGAAGTATTCCGCCTGCTGGAGCCGGACGGCATGTTGGTATCCGATAATGTGCTTCAGGGCGGAGATATCCTGGAATCCCGCTATGCGGTGACGCGCAGAGATCGGACGATCCATGCCAGGATGCGGGAGTACCTATATGAGATTAAGCACCACCCCTGCCTGGTAACCTCCATCCTTCCAGTGGGAGACGGGGTGGCGGTGAGTGTAAAAAAGACGGCTAAAGACATTGCTGGGTAAGGCGGGCCGACATGCGTTTGTTATCGTGAAATTGTATCCGCTGAAGCGGATGGGAAGGTTTATATGATAAAAAAACCGGAACTGCTTATCCCTGCCGGAAATTTGGAAGTGCTTAAGAGCGCGGTGATTTTCGGAGCGGATGCAGTCTACATTGGAGGAGAGGCCTTTAGCCTGCGGGCAAAGGCCAAAAATTTTTCAAGGAAAGATATGAGGGAAGGAATCCGATTCGCCCATGCCAACGGCGTGAAAGTATATGTGACGGCAAATATCCTGGCCCATAACGAAGACCTTGAGGACGCGGAACAATATTTTCGCGAGTTAAAGGAAATGGGGCCGGACGCCCTGATCATATCGGATCCGGGCCTGTTTCTGATTGCCCGCCAGTTGTGGCCGGAGGTGGAAATCCACATTTCTACACAGGCGAACAACACCAACTATATGACATACCGCTTTTGGTGGGAGCATGGAGCAAAACGGGTGGTGTGCGCGCGGGAACTGACGCTGAGGGAGATAGGTGAAATCCGTTCCCATATACCGGAGGAAATGGAGATCGAAAGTTTTGTGCACGGAGCCATGTGCATCTCCTATTCCGGAAGATGCCTGCTGAGCAATTATTTTACGGGAAGGGATGCAAACCACGGGGAATGTACGCACCCATGCCGATGGAAATATACGGTGATGGAAGAGAGCAGGCCCGGGGAATACCTGCCCGTATATGAAAACGAGAGAGGGACGTTCCTATTTAATTCCGGGGATCTATGCATGATCGGACATATTCCGGAGCTGGTGGAAGCTGGGATTGACAGCCTCAAAATAGAGGGGCGGATGAAAACTGCATTGTATGTGGCTACGACGGCCAGAACTTACCGCAAAGCCCTGGATGATTATTTGGAGTCGGAAGAAAAATATCGGGAGAATATAGGGCGTTACATGGAAGAGGTCTCCCGGTGTACCCACAGGCGGTTTACGACGGGTTTCTACTTCGGCAAACCTGCGGAAGAAGCGCAAATCTATGAAGAGAGTACCTATATGAACGAATATACCTATCTGGGCACGGTAAATGCCGTGGACGAGGAAGGCTTTGCCTGGATCGAACAGCGCAATAAGTTCTGTCTGGGTGATCGTATCGAGGTTATGAGGCCGGACGGAAACGATGCCGAAGTTCGGGTGGAAGGAATCTGGAACAGGGAGGGAGAAGCGATGGAAAGCGCGCCCCATGCCAGGCAGGCCCTCCGCCTGCGGCTTTCCGGGCCGGTTGGGGTCTATGATCTATTGCGTGTGAAGAATGTTACCGGATGAATAACCATCCATAGGCGCCAGGGTCCCGCCCGGAAGCGCTTTTCCGGGCGGGACCCTGGGAGTGAAAAATTGCTTTTACCTTTCGGGCCAGAAAAACTTTTATTTTTTGCTTGCATTTTTCCTGCGTTTGGAGTATGTTATAAAAAACGCGGACGGTTTTTTTAAATAGGTTGTTATGAACGAAGATGTTCCAAAGGGGTTTTCTTGGGACATTTTTTTATGTTTCGACGGGCTTGCCTGCCGGAGGGCTGTCAGCGTGGGAGGGAAGCGGCCGTGCTCAGCGGCGGAATGGAGGAGAAAATGAGTGAAGTGTTGAATGTGGAAGCGATTTTTGGCGAAAATGTTTTTAACCTCGGGAAAATGAGGGAGCGCCTCACGAAAAACGTGTTCAAGGAAGTTAAGAGGGTCATGGAGCAGGGAGGAGAGCTTTCCCCGGCAACCGCCGATATCGTTGCAAAAGCCATGAAGGACTGGGCGGTGGAGCATGGGGCCACCCACTATACCCATTGGTTCCAGCCGCTGACGGGCATTACCGCTGAAAAGCACGATTCCTTCATCAATCATCCGGATGAAAATGGCAAGATGCTGATGGAGTTCTCGGGAAAAGAGCTGATCAAGGGTGAACCGGATGCTTCTTCCTTTCCCTCAGGCGGGCTGCGCGCCACCTTTGAGGCAAGAGGATATACCGCATGGGATATCACGTCGCCAGCCTTCCTGAAGGAGGACGCCACCGGGGTGATCCTGTGTATTCCCACGGCATTCTGTTCGTATACCGGGGAGGCGCTGGATAAGAAGACGCCGTTGCTGCGTTCTATGGAGGCGGTGAGCGAACAGGCGTTGCGTATCGTAAAACTGTTCGGAAATACACAAGCTACGAAGGTGACGGCTTCCGTGGGGCCGGAGCAGGAATATTTCCTGGTGGACCGGCAGAAATACTTGCAGAGAAAGGATTTGATCTTTGCGGGCCGTACTTTGTTTGGCGCTCCGGCGCCCAAGGGACAGGAGCTGGAGGATCACTATTTCGGAGTCATCCGGGAGCGGATCGGCGCTTTCATGAAGGATCTGAATGTGGAGCTGTGGAAACTGGGCGTGACTGCCAAAACGCAGCACAATGAGGTGGCTCCGGCACAGCATGAGCTGGCGCCCATTTATGAGACGGCAAACATAGCGGTGGATCATAATCAGCTGGTGATGGAGACCATGAAAAAGGTGGCGGAGCGCCACGGCCTGCGGTGCCTTCTGAACGAAAAACCTTTTGCGGGAGTAAACGGCTCCGGAAAACATAACAACTGGTCCCTCAACACGGACGACGGCATGAACCTGCTGGATCCCGGGGAAACGCCAAATGAGAACATTCAGTTCCTTCTGGTTCTTTCCTGTATCCTAAAGGCTGTGGATATTCATGCGGATCTGCTGCGCCAGAGCGCTTCGGACGTAGGAAATGACCACAGGCTGGGAGCCAATGAGGCGCCGCCGGCGATCATCTCCGTTTTCCTGGGAGAACAGCTGGAGGACGTGGTGCGGCAGTTGATCGAAACGGGCGAGGCAAAATCCTGCCTTCTGGGAGGCAAGCTGATGACCGGGGTGTCCACTCTGCCGGATCTGCCTAAGGATGCGACGGACCGCAACAGGACATCGCCGTTTGCCTTCACCGGAAACAAATTTGAATTCCGTATGGTGGGCTCTGCGGACTCTGTGGCCAGTCCGAATACGATCCTGAATGCCATTGTGGCGGAGGCGTTCTGCGAGGCCGCAGATGTTCTGGAGGCGGCAGAGGACTTTAACCTGGCAGTGCATGACCTGATTAAAAAATATCTCTCGGAGCATCACAGGATCATCTTTAACGGGAACGGATATGCTGAAGAATGGGTGGAGGAAGCTCAGAGGAGAGGCCTGCCGAATATCAAGTCCATGATCGAGGCCGCTTGCACGCTGACTACGGAAAAGTCTGTAAAACTCTTTGAGAAGTTTCATATTTTTACAGAATCGGAGCTGGAATCCCGTGAGGAGATCCTATACGAAACCTATGCCAAGACGATCAACATAGAGGCTTTGACCATGATCGATATGGCTTCCACACAGATTATACCCGCGGTGATGGGGTATAGCCAGAAGCTGGCAAGAACTGTGGTGGATGTTAGAGCAGCCGGCGTGGAGCCTGTTGTCCAGGCGGAACTGTTGGGACAGATCAATGAAAAGCTGGGCGAGATGAAGAAGGCTCTCACAGAGCTCACGGAAAAAGAGGCCGGGATCTATGCCATGAAGGATGTGAAGGCGCAAGCGTTCTGCTATAAGGACGTGATCGTACCGGCCATGGAGGCGCTCAGAAAGCCAGCGGATGAATTGGAAATGCTGGTGGATCGGGAATGCTGGCCTTTCCCTACGTATGGAGATCTGATGTTTGAAGTATAAATATCGGAAGGGGACGGATGCCAGGAGGCAGTCAGGAGTGCGGTTTGCGGCAGGTGCCGCGTCCCTGGCTGCCTCCCGGCTGCCGTTGGCTTCTTCCGGATATGGATGGGGCTCATTTGGGACGGGATTGTCAATGAGGAGGGGGCGCTGCAACGGTTTAAACGTTTTCGGGTTTTTATATTAAAAGCGAAAAAAATAAATATAAAAACAAAAAATAAAAAATTAAAAAAGTACTTGCAAAAAATGAAAAACTCATATATAATCTATTATTGCAGACGGTGATCTGCAAAATGATAGATAGGGCTATCGCCAAACGGTAAGGCAACGGACTCTGACTCCGTCATTTCAAGGTTCGAATCCTTGTAGCCCTGTTCAAACCTCAGTGAGAGAGACACTGAGGTTTTTTGTTGAATGAAGAAGGAGTTCTATGGAAGCTTAAGGGAGGACGGAGGCGGAAAGCGATCTAGGCCGGCGCTTTTATTCGTGGTCGGCATGTGAACTTACCGGCAGGACAGACGCATGAACGTCCCGGAGGTACGGCCGGGACGTTCATGCGTCTGTCTGGATTCACCAGGATTTTTCTTGTGAATGGAGGCGTTTTGGGCTATAATGGTATCTAATATCTGCCGGCTCGTATACTTTGGTCCTTTGCAGGGCAGCCGTTTTGGAGGTAAGGAGATTTTATGTATACATTTCAAACAAGGGTGCGCTACAGCGAATTGGATGTGGAAGAAAAGCTGGGCATTGCCGCGATTGTGGATTATTTTCAGGATTGTTCCACTTTTCAGTCGGAAGCGTTGGGAGTTGGGCTTTCCTATCTAAAAGAAAGAGGTCTGGTATGGGTGATGTCCTGCTGGCAGATTATGATAGATCGCTATCCTGGGCTGGGTGATCAGATTACCGTGGGAACCTTCCCGTATGCATTCAAAGGTTTTCTGGGTTACCGTAACTTTTTCTTAGAGGATGCAGAGGGAAAGAAGATCGTGCGGGCTAATTCCATCTGGACGCTGATGGATTTGGAAGCGGGGAGGCCGGCGAGGGCTACAGATGCTATGTTAGAAGCGTACAGGATGGAACCCAAATTGGATATGGAGTACGAACCGCGCAAGGTGCGTCTGTCCGGTGAGGGAGAAGAACAATCTGGTTTTTATGTGGGAAAACAGCATTTGGACGGTAATCGTCATGTGAACAATGCCGAGTATATCCGGATGGCGCAGGCGTATCTGCCTGAGGGGTTTGAGATCGGGCGGATGCGGGCTGAATACAGAAAGTCGGCTTTGCTCCATGACCGGATCGTACCGGTGGTATACGGGCAGGAGAACCGGATGGGCGTGTCATTAGAGGACGGGGAGGGGGCCCCCTTTGCCGTAGTGGAATTTACGGCAAGGCATTTGGAGATTTAAAGGCCGCATATGGCGGCGGAATGTGAGGAGAAATGCGGATTCAGATAGGGATGCTGCAGAACCTGACGGTGGTTCGGACGGTGGAGTTTGGCGTTTATCTCGCACCGGAAGGGGCAGGAGAGGAAAAAGTTCTGCTTCCGGCCAAACAGGTGCCGGAGGGAATCGGGCTAGGGGATCGGCTGGAGGTATTTGTGTACCGGGATTCCAAGGACAGGCTCATTTGCACCACTTCCACACCAGCTCTATGCCTGGGAGAGGTGGCGGTTTTAAAGGTGGCTCAGATTGGGAAAGTCGGAGCGTTTTTGGACTGGGGGCTGGAAAAGGATCTTTTCCTTCCGTTCCGGGAGCAGACCAGACAGGTGCGTGAAGGGGAAAGTTTTCCCGTCGCCCTTTATGTGGACAAGAGCGGCCGGCTGTGTGCTACCATGAAGCTGTATCATTATCTCAGGACGGATAGCCCGTACCAGAAGGATGACCGGGTGGGAGGATATGTATATGAGATCAGCAGGCAGTTCGGTGCATTTGTGGCGGTAGATAACCGGTATTCCGCACTGATCCCGTCCAGGGAGCTATTTGGCGAATGGAAGGTAGGGGATTGGGTGGAAGGGCGGGTGAGTGCCGTCCATGAGGATGGGAAGCTGGATCTGAGCGTTCGAGAGAAGGCATATCGCATGATCAATTCCGATGCGGAGAAGGTTTTGGGCGCAATCGAAGGTTTTGGCGGCTCTCTGCCTTTTAACGATAAGGCTTCTCCGGAGGTGATCAGACAGGAGATGCAGATGAGTAAGAACGAATTTAAGAAAGCGGTGGGGCATCTTCTGAAAAATGGGGAAATCCGTATTACGGAAGCGGGAATCCACAGGATAGACAAAGGAGCGCGGGATGAATTATAAAAAGGTAAACTGGAGTTTCCTGGGAATGGTGCTGATCCATCTCCTGGTGGTATTTGCGCTGGTGATATTCGGCAGCAATTATACGATGGGGATCGTGACGAATCTGTTCGTAAGCGAGCTGCTTTTGGTGATTCCGGCGTTCATCGCGTTACTTTGCTCCAGAGAGGCGCCGAACCGGGTCCTGGGTTTCCATCGGCTGAAAATTTCTACCGTGTTGATGATCTTTTTATACACGGCTTTGATGTCCCCGTTAACCACGCTGCTGAATGCAATCAGCATGTTGTTCGTGGAAAACGAGGTGTCGTCGATGAGCGGGGAGGTGGTGGAGGTTCCATTCTTGCTCATGTTCTTCATGATGGCCATTTTCGGTCCTGTATGTGAGGAACTGTGTTTCCGTGGAATTGTATACAGAGGATATCTGAAAAGCGGGAATGCGCTGGGGGCTGTACTTTTATCGTCCCTCCTTTTCGGCCTGATCCATATGAATTTTAACCAGGCGCCCTATGCATTCGTCCTGGGGGTGGCAATGGCCCTTCTGGTTGAAGCGACAGGAAGTCTGTTTTCGTCCATTTTGATGCATGCGGCCTTTAACGGTTGGTCTGTGGTGATTATGTATGTTTATGACAGATTCTTGCCGGGGATGACGGAACAGGTAGAGCAGAGTGCCGGAACGGAAGAGATGATTGCAGTGATCAGCCTTTATTTTGTCCTTGCTCTGGTCTGTACGGCGCTTGCTGGATGCGTGCTGGTCTGGCTGTGTATGAACCAGGGGAGGGGAGATTACGTTGCCTGGCTGTGGCGCCAAAGAAAAGAACGAAAAGGGAAGGGAAAGTTGGTCAGCGTGCCGCTGGTGATCGGAATTGCTCTGTGCCTGGCGCTTATGTTCCTTATGGTATGATAAAACGGGAAAGAGACAGAGGGTGGATTGGCCGGACAAACTGCTGCGGGTACGCGGCAGAACAGTATCGCAGGCATGGCCTGCGATATGCAGGGGTATAGGTATGCAGAAATATACGGTATTAGGAATCAGCCTGTGCGATTACGGGGTGCGGGAAGCGCTGCGGAATACGGACGGGTTTCTGCATAGCGGCGGGCTGAATACGGTTGCCTATATATCGGGCGCCATATTGGCTCAGGCCTCCAAAGAGGAGGATTTAAAGCGCTGTGTGGAAAGAATCGATATGACTATATGCGCGGAAGCGGACGTACTGGAGGCGGTGGGGATCGCCGGGAGAAACCGCGTGAGAGAAATTGATGAACAGTCTTATTTAAGAGAGCTTCTGCGCAAACTGAACAGAAACCGTAACAGTGTATACCTTCTTGCGGAAACTGCGGAAGGGCTGGAAGGGTTCAAGGACATCATCACAGAATATCAGGAGAATCTTTTTATCAGAGGATGCGGCGCCTATGAGGATTTCGATAGGCAGCCGGAGCGGCTGGTGAATGCGCTTAATGACCTGACGCCGGATGTTGTGATCTCGTGTATGCCGTGGATGGGAGATTTTCGCCTGACATATGAATATGGTCAGTATGTGAATGCGAAGCTGTGGGTTTCCCTGCCTCTTGGGATTGTGAACCCAATACGTAAGACATCCTTTTTTACAGGGATGAGCCGCAGGCTGAAGAATCGTTTGTTCACAAAGCAGGTGAATGAATATAACAATAGCCGGAAGCCGGGGGATGGACTATAACCGCTCATATGTTATGTTTCAGATCCCACCAAGGTCCCCTCTGCGATCCCTGCAGGCGCCGCCGGGCAGCGACGGGATTGGTGCGGGAATCCTGGTGGGAAAAATAGCGTTTTTAATGAAAAAAATATGAATTTTTGCGGTTTCTATAGATTTTTTTGCTTTTTTCCATTAAAATTAAAGTAGGGGTATTTTTACAGCACAGCTGTAACTGTCTAAAACGTAGCCTAGTATGGCTGTTGGGGAAATTGTTTTGGACAGTGGTTTTAGGAAAAGTGCACAGAAGAAGGGGGAAGGGCAATATGATTTCAAATCAGATCTTGCAGAATACGATTGACGGTCTGCATGGTATTGCGCGCGTGGAGCTGTGCGTGGTAGACGCGGATGGGAAGATGATTGCAACCACATCGGAGGAATTGGAGGGATGCGTGGGCGCGGCACAGATTTTTGTGAAGTCGCCTGCGGACAGCCAGGAAGTACAGGGATGTCAGTTTTTTAAGGTATTTGACGACACACAGCTGGAATATATCCTTGTGGCTGAAGGGGCTGGGGAAGACGTCTATATGATTGGAAAGATGGCGGCCTTCCAAATACAGAGTCTGCTTGTGGCATATAAGGAAAGATTTGACCGGGATAATTTTATCAAGAATCTTCTGCTGGATAATCTCCTCCTGGTGGACATCTACAGTCGTTCCAAGAAACTGCATATTCCCATCGATGTGGCCAGACTGGTGCTGATTCTGGAATCGGACGGCAGCAGGGACAGCAATGTGTTGGAGTTGATGCGAGCTGGTTTTGGCAGCGGCAGCAGAGATTTCATCACTGCTGTAGACGAAAATAACGTGATCGTGGTGCGGGAACTGCAGGAGGCAGATCCAGGGAAGGAGATTGAGCGATATACCGCTTCGATCGGCGAATACCTGGAAAAGGAAGGGATAACCGACACCCGCCTTGCCTATGGAACCGTCGTAAAAGAGATCAAGGAAGTGAGCCGTTCCTACAAAGAGGCGAAGATGGCGCTGGATGTGGGAAAAATTTTCTTTGACGAAAGAAGTATTATCGCATACAATGAGTTGGGTATTGGAAGATTGATCTATCAGCTTCCCATACCGCTGTGCAGAATGTTCATCAGGGAGATCTTCGGAGGGAAGAGCCCGGATGACTTTGACGAGGAGACGCTTATTACCATTAACAAGTTTTTTGAGAACAGCTTGAACGTATCGGAGACGAGCCGTCAGTTGTTCATCCATAGGAATACGTTGGTCTACCGCTTGGACAAGCTGCAGAAGAGCACTGGGTTGGATTTGCGGGTTTTTGAGGATGCCATTACCTTCAAAATTGCGTTGATGGTGGTAAAGTACATGAAATACATGGAAAGCCTGGAATATTAACCTGCGGTGGGGCACGATTTCCCGCCTGCGGGAAAGCAGGACAGAGAGGTACAGAAAGTTGGGGCTTTTTGGGACGAAAAGGACAAGACGGAGGATCAAGGACGATTCTCTTATCGTGCTGGACCGGGTCAGCAAAAGTTATGAGACGGGAGCTCCGGCGCTTAATGGCGTAAACTTGCGGGTGAAACGGGGGGAATTCGTATTTATTGTTGGGGACAGCGGATCCGGGAAATCCACATTAATTAAGCTATTATTACGGGAACTGACGCCTACGTCCGGGTCGGTCATGGTAAACGGACAGGATGTAGCCCGGCTGCGGCATAAGGAGATTCCGAAATATCGAAGGAACCTGGGAATTGTGTTCCAGGATTTTCGCCTTCTGAAGGATCGCAACGTATATGAAAATGTGGCATTTGCCCAGAGGATTGTCCAGGTCCCGGCAAGGGAGATCAGAAGAAATGTCCCTTCTATCCTTGCTACCGTTGGACTGGCCGGAAAGTATAAAGCAAAGCCGAAACAGCTCTCCGGAGGGGAGCAGCAGCGTGTGGCGCTGGCTAGAGCTCTGATCAATAAACCGCCCATTTTGCTCGCGGATGAGCCCACAGGAAATCTGGATCCTAAGAATTCATGGGAAATCATGAAGCTTCTGGAGAAGATCAACGAAGGCGGAACCACCATTTTGGTAGTGACTCATAACCGTGAGATTGTAAACGAGATGCAAAAGCGGGTCATAACGATGAAAAAGGGCGTTATCGTGAGCGACGAAGAAAAGGGTGGTTATATCGATGAGAATTAGTACGTTTTTCTATACCCTCAAACAGGGAATTGTAAATATTTTCCGGAATAAATGGTTTTCTCTGGCTTCCCTGGCCACCATCAGCGCTTGCCTGTTTCTTTTGGGACTTTTCTACGCTGTGGTGGTCAATTTTCAGAGCATTGTTCGTTCCGCTGAAGAAGGGCTGTCCGTAACGGTCTTTTTCCAGTACGAGACGAGCATGGAGCAGATGCAGGCTATAGGTGCGCAGATCGAAGCTAGGGAAGAGGTGGCTAGGGTCGAGTTTACCTCTGCGGAAGAGGCGTGGGAATTCTATAAGCAAAACTGGATCCCGGAGGAATATTCCGACGGTTTTCCGGAAGGAGATAACCCGCTGGAGAACTCAGCCAGCTATGAGATCTATATGAATGATATTTCCCGGCAGGAGGAGCTCGTGGCCTATCTGGAGACGGTTCCGGAGATCAGGGAGGTTAATAAATCGGAACTAGCTGCCACCACAATGACAGGGGTGAATGCGCTTGTGGCCTATGCTTCGGCAGGAATCATCCTGATCCTGTTCCTGGTTTCCGTTTTCCTGATCAGCAATACGGTTATGATCGGCATTTCCGTGCGGAAGGAAGAGATCAATATTATGAAATATATCGGTGCGACGGATTTTTTTGTCCGCGCTCCTTTTGTCATAGAGGGAATCATGATCGGGGCGATGGGTTCCGTCCTTCCTCTTGGCCTGATGTATCTGTTATATACGAATGTACTTGGCTATGTGGAGGAAAAGTTCGCATTCCTATCCACTCTGCTGAAGTTCCTTCCGGTTAACGAGGTGTTTTCCAACCTGGTGCCCATTGTAGTGGGAATCGGTGTGGGAATCGGTTTTCTCGGAAGCTTTACAACGGTTCGCAGACATTTGCGCGTTTGATCGGGCAGAGGGTTACTTATGAAGAAGAGAAAAAAGAGCGGCAGACTGCTGGCGCTGGTTTTTGTGCTGGCTTTTGCCTGGGCAGCCCGGGGAATGGTGGGAGGGGCGGCCACAGCCAGTGAATTGGAACAGAGCATTAAAGAGAAAGAATCCGCAATTTCCCAGGCTCAGGAGCAGAAAAAGCAGCTACAGTCCAGCATTTCGGATATCGAGGCGATGGTGAAGGAACTGGAAGGGGCTAAGGATGATCTGGAGGCCTATGTGAGGCAGCTGGACGGCAACCTGGAGCAGGTGCAGGCTAAGATTAGGGAACTCAAGGGGATGATAGCGGAAAAAGAAGCGGAGATAGAAGAGACGAAGCGGGAACTGGAGGAAGCCGTAGCAAGGGAGAAAGAGCAGTATGCAGCCATGAAGGTTCGGATCCGCTTTTCCTATGAACGGGGGAATAGGGGATATTTGAGCATGCTTTTTACGGCGGGAAGTTTTGGAGAGCTTCTAAACCGTGCAAACTATATTGAGCAGATGAACCGATATGACCAGGAACAGCTGGAAGAGTTTCAGAAGAATAGGGAACTGGTGGAGGCGTGCAAGAAAGCGCTGGAGGAGGAGCAGGAGGTCCTGGAAGAGGCAAAGGCCAGGGTGGATGAGGAAGAAGCTAGCTTGGAATCCCTGATTGTCCAGAAGGAGCAGCAAATCAAAGCCTTCCAGGGAGATATTAATAATAAAGAGGCGGCTATTCAGGAATATGAGGCTGATATTGCGGCGCAGAATGCGGCCATTGCCGCTCTGGAGGCGGCAGCGGCCGCAGAACGCAAACAGTTGGAGGAAATGAATAAGCCCAGGGTAACCTATGATGGCGGTATGTTCCAACAGCCTCTCGCTTCTTTTAAAAGGATATCTGATGATTATGGAAACCGGATTCACCCCACTTTGGGAGTTCAGAAGTTTCATAACGGAGTGGATTTTGCGGCATCCACAGGCACGCCGATTTTGGCTGCCTATAATGGAACTGTGGTAGGGGCTGACTACAACAGTTCCATGGGAAATTATGTGATGATCAATCACGGAGACGGCCTGTATACGATTTATATGCATGCCTCTGCCCTGTATGTATCCACGGGACAGACGGTCACAAAGGGGCAGCAGATTGCAGCGGTGGGCTCCACCGGCCGCTCTACCGGCCCGCATCTGCATTTTAGTGTCAGATTGAACGGTAATTATGTAAGCCCATGGAATTATCTGCGTTAATGGGGTATATATTGTTACGTAGGGAACGACGGGCATAAAGAAATTTGTTCTACACAAAAAGGCATATATCTAAATGACCATGTCTGTCGTCCAAATGACTTAGGTTTTATGGATGTTTGTGCCAGAGGTACAGACATCCCTTTAGTTGTAAGGCCGCCTGCCAGCGGCAGAATGTGAGGAAAAATGGGAAATCGGAAAAGCTTCTTGGGGGGAGTTTTAACAGGTGTTCTTGCCATATCGATTCTGGCGGGAGGAATCTATCTGGGCCATTCGGCCTGGAGGCTCTACCAGCAAGCCCGGATGAGGACCACGGCGGTACAGGAAAACGAGGATGCCGCGGAAGAAGGCAGCGTGGCGAACCAGCAGACGATGAATAAGCTCCAGGTGCTGGAGGATACGATCAGTAAATATTATTTAGAAGAAGTGGACGAAGAAACGCTGGAAAAGGGAGTCTATGAGGGCCTGCTTGGCTCACTGGGAGATCCCTATTCGGTTTATTATTCTCAGGAGGAGCTGCAGGAGCTGCAGGACAAAACAGAGGGGATCTATTACGGCATTGGCGCATATGTGGGTATGGATACGGATAAAATGCTGCCTAGACTGACCGGGATCATAGACGGTACGCCAGCCCAGGAGAGCGGGCTGCGCGCAGGAGACTGGATCTATAAAGTGGACGGAGAAGAGATACAGGGGGAAGAACTCAGCCAGGTGGTGAGCCGGATCAAGGGAGAGGAAGGAACAACGGTTCATCTCACCCTTATACGGGAAGGGGAATCGGATTATTTGGAAGTGGACGTGGTACGCCGGAAGGTGGAAAGCCCTACGGTGGAGCAGAAGATGCTGGATGAACGCATCGGTTATATTCAAATCACAGAGTTCGATACGGTAACCCTGGATCAGTTCACGGAGGCGCTGGCGGTATGCAGAGGTTCTGGAATGCAGGGGCTGATCTTGGACCTACGGGGAAATCCGGGTGGAAACTTAACCACCGTATGTGATATTGCCCGGGAAATCCTTCCGGAAGGGCTAATTGTATATACGGAAGATAAGAACGGGAAACGAACGGAGTATTCCAGCGACGGAGAGAAACAGATGCAGGAGGAACTGGTGGTTTTGGTGGACAGCGGAAGCGCCAGCGCTTCGGAGATTTTGGCAGGCGCCGTGAAGGATTACGGAATCGGCACGCTGGTGGGAACCACCACCTTTGGGAAGGGTATCGTACAGCGGATTATTACTCTTTCAGACGGTTCGGCTGTGAAGCTGACGGTAAGCAATTACTATACGCCTAACGGAAACAATATACACAAGGTCGGCGTATCCCCGGACGTGGAGGAACCCTTTGATGCAGAGGCCTATTACGAAAGGGATGAAGATAACCAGCTGGAGAAGGCCATTGAAGTGATGAATGATAAATTGGATAGATGAAAGCGGGGATATGCTTTTTTGTGCGCTGTTTTCTTTAAAAAGGAATTGTCAATGGAAATAGCCTATGGTATAATATTGCATGTTTTGGAAGGGGGGAGTGGTCATTCTAGATGATACGAAAAACAGAATTATTTCTGCAGCAATTAAGGCTGTGCGGCAGTATGGTTTAGAAGGGGTGCGAATCCAAAATGTAAGCGATTTGGCGGGAATATCCCCGGGAGCACTGTACCGTTATTTTGACAGCAAGGAGGAGCTGATATTAGCCTGCTTTACATATGTGGACAGGCAGGCAGCCGCAATTTTTGAGCATTTGGAGCTGAAGCCTCTAACTTTGCTCATCGATCCTGTGGGGGCAGTAAAAAGACTGTGGCAGCCCTACTTTCGATTTTGGGTAGCGCATCCGGACGAAACGGTTTTCTACCACCGATTTCGAGACAGCGCTTCTTTTCCCAAATATGACAAAAGCCGGGATATCAGCTATTTTGAAAACTTTATCGGTATAGTACAAACTTTTAAAAAACTTTTTCCGGATTTGAATCGGATCAATCAGGATCTGCTATGGCTTCATGTGCTCACTTCTACCGTCATGTATGCCAAATATGTTGTGGAAGGGATACTGCCAGACGATCAGGAAACAGAGGAGATGATATTTCAACTGCTGATCACTGGCTTAAGCGGATATTTGAAACCGGAGAAAAAGAAAAAGAGGGAAAACATATAAACATACTACTAAGTAATTATTTTTTTGACGCCATGTAAATAAACATTTACTTTTAAATGAGGAAGGAGAAGAAGGACGTTTAAGCAGCCTGATTAAGGAGTGTAAGTAAATATGGAAAAAATACTTATTGTTGACGACAGTCTTTTGCAAGCAGCCCAATTAAAATCTATTTTGAATGATGAGTATGATATTACTATCGCGCAGACGGCAGAAGATGGGCTCCGCCATGCAAGCGCCGAAAAGTACTCCCTGATTTTGCTGGATGTAGTTATGCCAGGCATGGACGGTTTTATCCTGCTGAAGAAACTGCAGGAAGAGATTGTTACTCAGAGCGTTCCGGTGATTTTGATTACCAGTCTTTCTGATATAGAGAATGAACATCGGGGACTTACTTTAGGCGCAGTAGACTATATAGCAAAACCGTTCAGCCCTTTAATTGTTAAGGCAAGGGTCGCTACACATATCAAACTATATAACTATCGAAAACAGATTGAGATTCAGTCCAGAACAGATCAGCTCACGGGAATAGCGAATAGACGGCAGCATGATGATTATAGTGTTGTAAAATGGAAAGAAGCTGTTCGTCTACAAATTCCGTTTTCCATATGTATGTTTGATATAGACCATTTCAAAACGTTCAATGATACATTCGGACATCCCGCCGGAGACAAGGTCATTGCTGCCGTGGCAAAGACGATATCGTCCCATTTGCAGCGAAGCACAGACTTTCTGGCGCGCTATGGAGGCGAGGAATATGTGGCGTTTCTTTTGGGGGACGGCTCAGAAAAAGCATTTGGGCATCTGAAAAAAATTCGCCAGGCCGTAGAAGACCTTCATATTCCGCATGACCCTTCGGTTTCCGAATGGGTGACGATCAGTATCGGAGGAGTTACCATCATTCCGCAGGCTGGAAGCTCCTATACTTCATACTTAAAAGTTGCGGATACCATGCTGTATGATGCTAAAAATTTTGGGAGAAACAGGGTGGTCTGGGCTGATGAAAAGATGAGGCAGCTTTGCGAAAAGTGATGGATATAGCCACAAATCAGAAAAAAATTTCTGGTTGTGGCTATATTTTTTGCGGAGAACGGCTTTCATGGCTCCTCCTAGGACGTTCCTCTCTGGGCGGCATTTTGGCAGGGATGGAAAATAATCTGAATTAGAATAAAGTAAGAACAAATGTTCTAAAATGCTGTACAAATCAAAATCAGTATGCTATAATCAAGACTACATTTGTACTGACTGGGAATCAGAAGATGTGCTTTGGTGAATTTCTTGCGAATAGTTGACCTCTTTGCACGATAAACGATTCTTCTGCAGAGGGGGTATGGAGGTGATTTGGTGCAGAGTGGACAGAGTTGTTTTAAGCTTCACAGTGAATACCGCCCAACGGGTGACCAGCCTCAGGCGATCGAGAAGCTCGTGAAAGGATTTCGGGAAGGCTGCCAGTTCCAGACCCTGTTGGGAGTTACGGGATCAGGCAAAACTTTTACCATGGCAAATGTCATTCAGCAATTGCAGAAACCGACTTTAATTATTGCCCACAATAAGACTCTGGCGGGCCAGCTATACGGAGAATTCAAAGAATTCTTCCCGGAAAATGCGGTGGAATATTTTGTGTCCTATTACGACTACTATCAGCCGGAGGCCTATGTGCCGTCTTCGGACACTTATATTGCCAAGGATTCCTCCATCAATGATGAGATCGATAAGCTGCGCCTGTCAGCGACGGCTTCCCTGTCAGAGCGCAGGGACGTGATTGTGGTGGCCAGCGTGTCCTGCATTTACGGACTGGGCAGTCCGGACGAATATAAGGATATGATCGTTTCCCTGCGGCCTGGAATGACCAAAGACCGGGATCAGGTCATCCGGGAACTGATCGACATTCAATACGACCGAAATGATCTGGATCTGGGGCGCGGCTGTTTCCGGGTGAGAGGGGACGTGGTGGAGATCAACCCTGCACAGGGCAGCGACTATCTGATCCGGGTGGAGTTCTTTGGAGATGAAATCGATAGAATTGCGGAAGTGGATCCTTTGAATGGAAGGCTGTACTCCACGCTGGAGCACATTGCAATTTTTCCAGCTTCCCATTATGTGGTATCCCAGGATAAGATCAATATTGCCTGCGGAAACATCGAAAAGGAACTGGAAGAAAGGATCCGCTATTTCAAGGGAGAGGACAAGCTACTCGAGGCGCAGCGGATCTCGGAGAGGACGAATTTCGATATCGAGATGCTGCGGGAAACGGGTTTCTGCTCCGGTATCGAGAACTATTCCCGACACTTAAACGGCTCGGCGCCGGGAGAACCGCCCATGACGCTGCTCGACTTCTTCCAGGATGATTTCCTGATTATCATAGATGAATCCCATATGACGGTACCCCAGATCCGGGGAATGTATGCGGGGGACCGATCCAGGAAGACCACGTTGGTGGAGTATGGCTTCCGCCTCCCCTCTGCCTTGGATAACCGGCCGTTAAACTTTGAGGAATTTGAGTCCCATATTGACCAGATGTTGTTTGTATCCGCGACGCCGGCGGAATACGAGGCGGCTCATGAATTAGGGAGGGCGGAGCAGATCATTCGTCCCACGGGTCTGCTGGATCCAGAGGTGGACGTCCGCCCGGTAGAAGGGCAGATCGACGATTTGATCGGAGAGATCAGAAAAGAGACGGAGAAACAACGCAAAGTCCTGGTTACGACTTTGACCAAAAGGATGGCGGAGGATCTGACCGATTATATGAGGGAGGTGGGTATCCGGGTAAAATATATGCATTCGGATATCGATACCCTGGAACGGGCGGAGATCATCCGGGATATGCGTTTGGATGTGTTTGACGTGCTGGTGGGCATCAACCTGCTGCGGGAAGGGTTGGACATCCCGGAAATCTCTCTGGTGGCGATCCTGGATGCGGATAAAGAGGGGTTCCTTCGCTCGGAAACCTCCCTGATCCAGACAATCGGCCGTGCGGCCAGAAATGTGGACGGGCATGTGATCATGTATGCCGATAACATGACCGATTCCATGCGGGTGGCCATAGAGGAAACCAACAGAAGGCGCTTGCTTCAGCAGAAATATAACGAGGAACATGGGATCACTCCCCAGTCCATTAAGAAGAGTGTTCGGGATCTGATCAGTATTTCTAGGGAGATTGCGAAGGAAGAGGTACGTTTTGAGAAGGATCCGGAATCCATGGACAGGGAGGAATTGGAAAAGCTGATCGCGGATGTGAGCAAGAAGATGAAGAAGGCAGCGGCCGAGCTAAACTTCGAGGCAGCGGCCGAACTGCGCGACAAGATGGTGGAGTTGAAGAAAACGTTGGAGAAGATGACGGAAGAGTGACGGGATGAAAGGAAAAGTGAGAGGAAACATGGAGCAGGAGACTATAAAAATGCGTCCCCGGGACTATATTAGGATCCGTGGGGCAAACGAACACAATCTAAAAAACCTGGATCTGGACATTCCCAGAAATGAACTGGTGGTCTTAACCGGACTTTCCGGTTCGGGGAAATCCTCCCTGGCTTTCGATACCATCTATGCGGAAGGGCAACGGCGGTATATGGAATCCTTGTCTTCCTATGCCAGGCAGTTCCTGGGCCAGATGGAGAAGCCCAACGTGGAGAAGATCGAAGGACTTTCCCCGGCCATCTCCATCGATCAGAAATCCACGAACCGTAATCCCCGTTCCACGGTGGGCACGGTGACGGAAATTTATGATTATTTTCGTCTGCTCTATGCGCGAATCGGGATTCCCCATTGCCCCAAGTGCGGAAAGGAGATTAAGAAACAGACCGTGGATCAGATGGTGGATCAGATCATGGCGTTGCCGGAAGGGAGCAGGATCCAGCTTTTGGCGCCAGTGGTAAGAGGGCGTAAAGGAGAGCATGTAAAGGTACTGGAGCGGGCGAAGCGCAGCGGTTATGTGCGGGTTCGGGTGGACGGAAGCTTGTATGAGCTGACGGAAGACATTAAGCTGGAAAAGAATATCAAGCACAATATCGAGATCGTGGTGGATCGATTGGTGGTAAAGGAAGGAATTGGCCGCAGGCTCGCGGACTCCATTGAGAATGTGATGGCCCTGACGGAAGGATTGCTCGTCGTAGATGTGATCGGTGGAGAGGCTATGACCTTTAGCCAAAGCTTTTCCTGCCCGGACTGCGGCATCAGCATTGACGAAATTGAACCCCGCAGTTTTTCCTTTAATAATCCCTTCGGCGCTTGCCCGGTATGCTTTGGACTGGGCTATAAGATGGAGTTTGACCCGGATTTGATGATACCGGATAAGGGACTTAGCATCAATGAGGGGGCTATTGCGATCATGGGCTGGCAGTCCTGTGGCGATCCTTCCAGCTTTACGAACGCGATTTTAGTAGCTTTGGCTAAAGAATATGGATTTGATCTGGATACCCCCTTTGGAGAATACAGCGAAAAGGTGAAAAATATCCTGCTTCATGGAACCAACGGGCATGAGGTAGAAGTGCACTATACTGGACAGCGGGGGCGCGGGGTCTATCCCGTCGCCTTTGAGGGACTGATTCGGAGCGTGGAACGCCGATACCGGGAAACCGCTTCCGAGTATTCCAAGCAGGAATATGAAACCTTCATGAGCATTACGCCCTGTCCGGAGTGTAAGGGAATGCGCCTGAAGAAGGGAGCTCTGGCGGTTACCGTGGGGGAGAAAAATATTCACGAGATCACTTCCCTTTCCATCCGTTCTTTGAAGTCCTTCCTGGATGACCTGCAGCTTTCCAGCCAACAACAGTTGATTGGAGCACAGATTCTAAAGGAGATTCGTTCCAGGGTGGGTTTCCTGGTGGATGTGGGGCTGGAATATCTCTCCCTTTCCCGCGCTACCGGGAGCCTTTCCGGAGGGGAAGCGCAGCGGATCCGGCTGGCAACCCAGATTGGATCCGGCCTGGTGGGCGTGTGCTATATCCTGGACGAGCCCAGTATTGGCCTGCATCAGAGGGACAATGATAAATTGCTCAATACGTTAAAGCATCTGCGGGATCTGGGAAACAGCGTGATCGTGGTGGAGCATGACGAGGACACTATGCTGGCAGCGGACTATGTGGTGGATATCGGCCCCGGCGCGGGATCCCATGGCGGTGAAGTGGTGGCTTGCGGTACGGCGGAGGAGCTGATGAAGAATCCGGTTTCCGTCACGGGAAAATATCTGAGCGGGGAACTGGCCATTCCCGTACCTGTCGAGCGCAGGAAGCCTGCTGGGTGGATCAAGGTAAAGGGCGCGGAGGAAAACAATCTGAAAAATGTGGATGTGGAATTCCCGCTGGGCGTGCTCACCTGCGTTACCGGAGTGTCCGGATCCGGAAAGAGTTCCCTGGTCAATGAAATCCTCTATAAGACGCTGGCAAAGCAGCTGAACCGGGCGAGGACTATTCCAGGAAAGAACAAGGGAATCTTGGGAATCGAACAGTTGGACAAGGTGATCGCCATCGACCAATCCCCGATCGGCCGCACGCCCCGTTCCAATCCGGCTACCTATACCGGGGTCTTCGACATGATCCGCGACTTGTTCGCCTCCACCCAGGATGCGAAGGCAAAGGGATACAAGAAGGGCAGGTTCAGTTTTAACGTAAAGGGCGGCAGGTGCGAAGCCTGCTGTGGGGACGGTATTATTAAGATTGAAATGCATTTCCTTCCCGATGTGTATGTACCCTGTGAGGTATGCGGCGGAAAGCGATATAACCGGGAAACCCTGGATGTGAAGTATAAGGGCAAGAACATTTATGACGTGCTGGATATGACTGTGGAGGAGGCGGTGGGATTCTTTGAGAATGTCCCCTCCATCCGGAGAAAGATAGAGACGCTTTACGATGTGGGCCTATCCTATGTCAAGCTGGGCCAGCCTTCCACCACCCTGTCCGGAGGGGAAGCGCAGCGGATCAAGCTGGCCACGGAACTGAGTCGGAGAAGCACGGGAAAGACCATCTATATCCTGGATGAACCCACCACGGGACTGCATTTTGCGGATGTTCATAAGTTAGTTGATATTCTCCATCGGCTGGCGGACGGAGGGAATACGGTGATCGTCATAGAACACAATCTGGATGTGATCAAAACGGCGGACTATATTATCGATATGGGGCCGGAAGGCGGAGACGGCGGCGGCACTGTAGTGATACAGGGAACGCCGGAGACGGTGGCTGGGAACTCTGGTTCCTACACAGGATACTATGTGGGAAAGATGCTGGAAAAAGCGAGGCGGCCGCGCGTGGGTTGAAGGCGGATCGTAAAGATACGTTGTATGGATGAAGAAAGTTACATTCCCCTTTCTCCGTTTTTTACTGGCTGGGCGCCTTGCGGCCGGAATGGGAGAAGGGGAATTGTAACAGGGAAAGGATACTATGATTTTGAAAAAAAAGGGACGAATGTACAAAAAGGCATTGGGGCTTTTAGGCCGAGCGAATGCGGGGGGGCCCACAGCCTATCTGGGACTGCTCGCATTTCAGATCGGGATGATTGTATATTTTAATCTGACGGATATCCGCTATTCGCTGGACTCTGATTTTGCCAATACCATCTACCATTTTCGGGAAGTTCTCAGAAACGGGACGCTAAATTTGCAGGGCTGGAACCACACGACCTCACTGGAACTTGATGCCGTTTTTTTATTCGCCCTTCCCATTTCCTATCTGATGCATGATCTGTTTATCGCGGTTGGAATTGCAAATCTGATCTTTGTTTTCCTCTATGTGACGGTCGTAAGCGGTATTTTACGATGCGTCCATATAAGTGTGAAAAACATTCTGGTTGTACTCTGCCTTGTGTTAACCCCATATTCTTTTGGAATGCTGGAATACTTCAATATGATGTTTTATGGAGGCGCGTGCTATTCGCTGAAAACCCTTGTGCCCCTGCTCATCTTATGGTTGATCCTCTTGCTGGAAAAGCAGGATACGTCGCGCCGGGAAAATGGAGTGGCAGCGGCGGTGGCCTTGCTCCTTCTTTTCTTATTGTTCATTACTTCCTTTTCCACCGGTATTTATGTGGCGCTTTGCGGAATTGTTCCCCTGTTTGGCTGCATGCTTTGGAAGGTATGGAGGGCAGGAGGATGGAAGGGTATCTATAACTGGAAGCAGACAGCCTTGTTTCTGGCATGTATTCTGGTATTTGCAGCGGGATATCTGCTGCATTGCAGATTCTATGGGCTGGCTTCCAGAACCACCATGAATTTGACAAGAATAGAAAACTATGCGATCAATTTCAGGGCATGCGTTCGGGGAATCTTTGACCTGTTCGGGGCTACCGTTTCGGATGAGATAAAGGCTCTTTCCATCCGAGGAGTCTGGTACTGTCTGAAAATGGGCTTTGTAGCCATCCTCGTGGGTAACTGGCTATTGCACCTGAAAACATGGTTTGGAGAGGGATATAGAGGTGATGTAAAAGACTTTCTGGCAGCGCTGCCCCTCTTTAATTTCCTGGTTTTGCTGCTGGCAGACTCCAGATATACGACGAATCCCCACATCGAATACCGCTACTATCTGATTGGTGCGATCCCCCTGATCTTGCTCCTGGGAATCCGACTGGATGAATGGGAGAGAAAAATATGCCATGTATTGTCCAAGAGGATTTTCCATATCGCTGTCTGGTCAGCTCTGCTCTTCTTAATGGTAGGAAATAATAAATCCGTTTTGGATCAGTGGGACAGAACTTCCTATGCGGTGGAATTATGTGATTACTTCAATACTTTGGATATAGAAAGCGTATTTTTTGTGAATGACCCGAATACTTCAAATATCTGCAAAGGGATCGATGGGAATCACAAATACGGTACGTTCCTTTCGGAGACGCAGCGCCTGGATTTAAGCATCTGCAGTTACTTGGAGTCCGCATCCGGAAGCTTCTACGGCGCTAAAAACGCGCTGGCCGTGTTCGTACATACCGTTCCGGCAGATTATATGCCAGAGGAAATCGCCTCCCATTATAGAAGGGTGGGAACGGTTCAGTGGTTCGACATCTATGTGAGCGACCAGGTTTGGTTTCCATAACGGAGCAAAGGGGGTTGTTACTCATCCCATCTCTGCCAGGAGGCCGCCCGGAGAGGAGCGTTTCAGGAGGAGCTGCGGAAGCCGTCCCCTGTTCCCGCGCGCCATCGCGCCGGACATTCCGATGAGCCCTGGATGCTTCCCAGTCGGGCAATGGCCCTCCAGGGAAGCAGGTCTCATCTGCATGGCGCGAAATGCGCGCGGGAACAGGGGACGGCTTCCGCAGCCCCTCCTGAAACGCTCCTCTCCGGGCGGCCTCCTGGCAGGCATGGGGTGAGTAACAAAGTGCCTCATTTAATTTTTAAAAATTTATAAAATCTCTTTCCAATGCTGTATTTTTGGGTTATAATAACAGTCGGTATATTCTGCGTTTACGGGAAAACATTATTTCGATACTAATACAACTAAAAGCCGTATTTTCGTAAATCGTGAAAAATATATGCTTGATTCAATGAGAATGGTTCATAATATAGGAGAGAAGGCAGCGCATAGGGCAGAAAAGAGAGCGCAAAATAGGGACAGCCTATCTGAAATGGATTGGAGAATGGGGGTGCTTCTCTGATGGCAGGGGAAGATCTGGAGCGTCTATGCTGCTTTCAGTTGGAACGGAGGATGGCATGCAGTATACGGATATTGGAATCGACTTGGGTACGGCCAGCATATTGGTGTATATCAGAGGAAAAGGCGTTGTTTTAAAGGAGCCGAGTGTGGTGGCTTTTGACAGGGATACGAACAGGATCAAGGCAATCGGGGAAGATGCCAGACTGATGCTGGGAAGGACCCCGGGCAACATTGTAGCGGTACGTCCGCTGCGTCAGGGCGTGATTTCGGATTATACCGTTACGGAGAAGATGTTGAAGCATTTTATTCAGAAGGCCCTTGGTAGGAAGACTTTCCGGAAACCGCGGATTGCGGTCTGTGTGCCCAGCGGTGTGACAGAGGTGGAGAAGAAAGCAGTGGAGGACGCCACTTACCAGGCGGGAGCCAGGGAAGTTTCTATCATCGAAGAGCCCATTGCGGCGGCGATCGGGGCGGGGATCGATATTGCTCGTCCATGCGGCAATATGATCGTGGATATCGGAGGAGGAACTTCGGATATAGCGGTCATTTCCCTGGGAGGCACGGTGGTCAGCGCGTCCATTAAGATTGCAGGGGATGATTTCGACGAATCGTTGGTTCGCTATATGCGAAAAAAACACAATCTTCTCATCGGCGAACGGACGGCAGAGGATATCAAGATTAAGATCGGTTCCGCTTATAAACGCGCTGAGCCGGATTATATGGATGTGAGAGGAAGAAACCTGGTTACTGGGCTTCCCAAGACGGTAAAGGTTTCGTCAGAGGAGACGGAGGAGGCCCTTCGAGAGCCTACGCTGCAGATCGTGGAAGCGATCCATAGTGTATTGGAGCGGACGCCTCCGGAATTGGCAGCGGATATTGCAGACCGGGGAATCGTACTCACAGGGGGCGGAAGCCTTCTTCGAGGTTTGGAGGAGCTGATTTCCGATAAAACAGGCATCAATACCATGACCGCGGAAGATCCTATGACGGCCGTGGCTGTGGGAACCGGAAAGTACGTGGAATTTCTGGTAGGATACAAGGATGAACTGTAAGAAAAGGCCGGTTTAAATAAGCAGTCCGAGCGGCTGCGGCTTGGCCTGCCACAAGAAGCTACACATGATGAAAGGTGATGAGGGGCTACTCCGCAGGGGTGGCCTCTTGTGGTTACCGTCCGCCTCCTAAAAGAGGGCCTGGCGCGCAGATAGGAGCAAAATTGGAAAAATTGGCGGGATATGTGGGACATATCGTCTACAGGAACGCGGAAAACGGTTATACAGTGTTTGAACTGGTGACGGCGGACGGGGAAGAAACCTGTGTAGGTACTTTTCGTGCCCTGGACGAAGGAGAAAACCTGGAGTTGTCAGGCAGCTATACGGAGCATGCGGTATACGGAAGCCAGTTCCGGGTGGAGCATTATGAAGAAGTTACACCGAAGGATGAGCAGGGAATAGAAAGATATCTGGGTTCTGGGGCAATTCGTGGCGTTGGGCCGTCTTTAGCCGCCCGGATTGTGAAAAAGTTTGGGGCGGATGCTTTTCGTGTGATAGAGGAAGAGCCGGAGCGTTTGGCACAGATCAAGGGAATCAGCGAACGAAAAGCTATGGAGATCAGCGCCCAAGTGGAAGGAAAACGAGGCATGCGGGAGGCTATGATCTATCTGCAGCGTTATGGAATCTCCAATACAATGGCGGTGAAGATTTATAAAACCTATGAAATGGATCTTTACCGGATCCTGGAGGAAAACCCGTACCAGCTGGCAGAAGATATTGACGGGATCGGATTTCGGCGAGCGGACGAGCTGGCAACCCGGATCGGGATCCGCATGGATTCGGATTTCAGGATTCGCAGCGGAATTCTTTATGCCATACAGCTGGCGGTGGCGGAGGGGCATACCTGGCTGCCGGGGAGAGAATTGCTGGCGAGGGCTGCTCGGCTGTTGGAGCTGCCGGAAGAGCATGTGAGTATCCAGATTCCAAATCTGGCTATGGATAAGAAGTTAGTGATCCGGCAGCTGGAGGGAAAGGGAGGCACAGGCCCGATAGAGGATAGCTGCGTCTATGCTTCCTCTTTCTTCTATGCTGAATTGGCATGTGCCAGAATGCTGCTTGATCTGAATCTGGATATGCTTCCCGAAGGAGGAATATCCTCCAAAGAGGAAGGCAAACTACTGGAAGATATCGGCGAGCTGGCGTTAAAACAGGGAATTGAGCTGGAAGAGCTGCAGCAAAGAGCTGTGCTGGAAAGTGTGAAGCATGGCATTATGATCCTCACTGGCGGACCGGGAACGGGTAAAACCACGACCATTAATACCATGATCCGGTATTTTGAGGGGGAAGGGATGGATATTCTTCTGGCGGCTCCCACGGGACGGGCGGCCAAACGGATGACCGAGGCCACTGGATATGAGGCGAGGACCATTCATCGCCTGCTAGAGCCGAACGGTATGCCGGGTGAGGAGGATTCGGCGCTCAAGGGAAGGGAGGGGCGCTTTGAAAGAAATGAATCCAACCCTCTGGAAACGGACGTGGTGATTGTGGACGAAATGTCCATGGTGGATATCCACCTGTTCCAATCTTTGCTCAAGGCTGTAACGCCGGGAACTAGGCTGATTCTGGTGGGGGATGTGAATCAGCTGCCTTCCGTGGGGCCAGGGCAGGTATTACGGGATTTGATAGAAAGCGGAGCCTTTGCAGTGGTGGAGCTGAATAAGATCTTCCGCCAGGCAGGAGAAAGCGATATTGTGGTGAATGCCCATCGAATCAATGAAGGGAAACCGATCGCGCTGGATAATAAAAGCAGAGACTTTTTCTTTCTGGAGAGAGAAAAGGTACAGGTGATCTACAAACATATGGTGCAGTTGATCCGGGAAATGCTTCCCCGTTATGTACAGGCAGGGCCTTTGGATATTCAGGTGCTCACGCCGACTAGGAAGGGGAGCCTGGGCGTGGAAATGCTGAACCAGATCCTGCAGGCACAGTTAAATCCGAAGGGACAATCCAAAAAGGAATATCAGTCCGGGGAAACCCTTTTTCGGGAAGGGGATAAAGTGATGCAGACGAAGAACAATTATCAGCTGGAATGGGAGGTGGTGGGCAGCTTTGGAATTCCGGTGGATCACGGGGTGGGAATTTTCAACGGGGATATGGGAATCCTTAAAGAAATCGACGAATATGGACAGACTGTCCTGGTGGAGTTTGACGATCACAGATGTGTTACCTATACCCATGAACAGATGGCAGAGCTGGAGCTTGCCTATGCAATCACAATCCATAAGTCTCAGGGGAGCGAATATCCGGCGGTTATCATGCCTCTGTTGGGCGGTCCCCGGATGCTGTTTAACAGGAACCTACTGTATACCGGGGTAACCCGGGCCAAAAGCTGCGTGACGATATTGGGGAGCCGTCAGGTGGTAGAGGATATGATTGCGAACGAAAGCGAGGCAAAACGCTATACGAGCCTGGATGTGAGGATCAGGGAAATGATGGCTTAGGGAGAGCCAATTGGAAAAATGGAAGTATGGAAACTTTATATGCAGCCTGTTATTCCCTCTGCGGTGTCCGGTATGCGACATGCCGGTGGAACCGGCGGGAGGGAGAATCTGTGCGGCCTGCGAGGGACGGTTTAGAGCCGTCCGAGAACCACGTTGCCCAAAATGCGGAAAACAGCTGCAAAGGGAAGAGACGGAATTCTGTTATGACTGCCGCTGTAGGAGGCATATATATGACAGGGGAGTGGCGCTATATACCTATCCTTCCTGCAGGGAGGCGATTTACCGGCTGAAATACGCAGGGCGCCAGGAATATGCGGTATATTTCGGAAGGGAGATGGCCCGCGGGTTAGGAGCGCGGATTCTTTCCTGGTGTCCGGATGCGCTTGTACCTGTGCCGCTCCATCCGGCCAGGGAGAGGAAACGTGGATACAACCAGGCGGCTCTTCTAGCCCGCAGCCTGGGAGAGGCACTGCGGATCCCGGTGCTGGAAGGATATATAGCGAGAACGAAAAATACCAGGGCGCAGAAGGAGCTGGAAGGCGGTAGCCGTCAAAATAATTTGAAAAAGGCTTTTAAAATAATTCAAAATGATGTAAAATTAGATACGATTGTAATCATTGATGACATTTATACCACGGGTAGTACAATGGATGCAGTTGCCCAGGAATGCCGGGAAGCAGGGGTGCGGAAGATCTTTTATGCCACGCTGGCGATCGGCATGGGAAAAGAGTAAGTCTGCGAAGGGAGGCGGGAGCTGACGTGATAAACGAGGAAAAAGTTGCGCTCATGACCCGCATGGCTGCTTATGAGGCTGGAGAAGGGAAAAAAGATGCCGCCATCTGCAGTTACTTTAGAAACGATTATGTGGGATTCCAGGTGATAAAAACCTGGATCGGGGCAACGCTCGCCTTTGGTATCCTGGCTGCGGTCGGAATTGTGTACAGGATGGATGCGCTGATGGAAAGCTTTTATGGCTTGGATTTGGACGGGATTTTTGAACTGGCAAAGAAGATCCTATGGGCTTATGCGCTCTTCTGCGGAGCCTATATGCTCGTGGTCTATATATCAGCGCATGTCGTGTATGCGCGCGCCCATAAGGCCATGTCCCGTTTCCATAAGGAGCTGGGAGCTTTGGAGGGCCATGTGAAGCGGGCGGAGGAAGAGGAAGAATAGGAGGCGGCAAGCCCTATTCCTGAGAGGAACATTTATGACAACATCACTGCTTTTGGTTCGTGAGTATATCCGTAATTTTTATGTGAAATATGAAGACTACATCGTGCCTTTTTTGAAGTTCCTTTTGGCGCTGACCTGTATTCTTCTGATCAACGGAAGGCTGGGATATATGGACCGGCTCAGAGACATGTCGGCTGTGTTAGTGATTGCGCTGGTGTGCTCCTTTATGCCTAAAACCTTCATCCTTCTGGTGTCGGCTGCATTTGTGGTATTGCATTTATATGAGGTATCCTTGGAGTGCGCGGCGGTAACATTGCTGATCTTTATCCTTCTTTTTCTGCTGTTTCTGCGGTTCTCACCCCAAAGCGCCGTCTTGGTTCTCCTTACTCCGATTTTGTTCGTGTTGAAGATGCCCTATGCGGCGCCGCTTCTGGCGGGGCTTCTGGGTAACCCGCTGTCGGCGATTGCGGTAGGGTGCGGGGTGATCATTTATTATGTGATAAGCTACATGGGCGTGAATGCGACCCTGTTGGGTGCGGCGGATGCCGAGTCCATTATAACCCGTTTCCGTGAGATCCTGGATGGGATTTTCGGGGATCGGGCGATGCTGATCGTAGTTGCTGCCTTTGTGGTTACCGCGATTTTGGTTTATCTCGTTCGGCGGCTTTCCGTGGATTATTCCTGGACGATCGCGATTATATCAGGCGTTCTGCTCGACATCGTCATTCTGTTGGTTGGGGATCTGATCTACGATGCCAATTTTTCCATTGTAGGCGTGATAATGGGGAGTGTTCTTTCGGTAGCATTGGCTTTTGCGGTTCAGCTTTTTCGGTTCAATCTGGACTATTCCAGGACGGAAAAGGTGCAGTTTGAGGATGATGAATATTACTATTATGTGAAGGCAGTACCGAAGATGGCAGTGTCTACGCCGGAAAAGAGGGTTAAGAAGATCACGACACAGCGAAATAACCGGGGGGTAAGGCATGCCCATATCAAAGGGGGCCCGCGGGAATAGGTTGAAAAATGTCTTAGCAGCCATTTTTCAACCGTGAATTTATGCCTGCTGAGGCAGGCACGGGGATAGATTGAATATGGAATTAATTAGGACATTTGCGGATAAATATCTGGCACATGTGCCATCCCTGAAGATAGCGGATATCATAGAAATCATGATCATATCCTTTGTTGTATATCAGATCATGGTGTGGATCAAGAATACAAAAGCCTGGTCCTTTGTAAAAGGCGTAATTTTTATTATGGTGTTTGTCCTGGCAGCGGCGCTGTTTGAGATGAATACCATACTTTGGATTGCCAAAAATGCGCTGATGTACTGCGCGATTGCTCTGATCATCATCCTGCAGCCCGAATTGCGCAAGGCCTTGGAACAGCTGGGGAAGAAGGAATTTTTGCCGGCCGTGTTCCCCTTTGATACGGTGAAGGAAGACGGTCTGTTTTCGGATAAAACCATTCATGAGATTACAAAGGGCTGCGTGGAAATGGGGAAGGTGAAGACAGGAGCTCTCATTGTGGTTACCCAGAACGATCCGTTGATGGAATACGAGCGTACGGGGATTGAGGTGGACGGGATCATCACGAGCCAGTTGCTGATCAACATATTTGAGCATAATACGCCTCTTCACGACGGAGCGGTCATTGTACGCGGCGATCGGATCACATCCGCCACCTGCTATCTGCCTCTGTCGGATAACATGTCCTTGAGCAAGGAGCTGGGAACCAGGCATAGGGCCGGCGTAGGCATTTCGGAGGCTACGGATTCCATGACAGTGATCGTATCCGAGGAAACGGGCGGGATCAGCGTTGCTTATGGCGGCGCTCTGATGCGCGACCTGACGGCCGCGGAGCTGGAAGAACAGCTGAAGAAGATTCAGAATAAATCGGGAGGGGAAAAGGAACGCAGGCGCTGGAAAGGATGGCCGAAGAATGGAAAGAACAAAAAAGCTGCTGAATAATATAGGCCTGAAGATCCT
The DNA here is from genome assembly GCA_947650005.1 of uncultured Lachnospiraceae bacterium. Taxonomy (GTDB): domain Bacteria; phylum Bacillota; class Clostridia; order Lachnospirales; family Lachnospiraceae; genus Eisenbergiella. The sequence goes on along the minus strand of CANSTU010000002.1, from coordinate 38,102 downwards.
GGCGGTTGCATTTTCCGCACTGTTATGGCTTGTGGCTGTGAACATCAACGATCCGGTGGAGAGGAAAACATTCCGGGATCTTAAGGTGGAATTGCAAAATACGGGTATGCTCACACAGGAGGGAAAAACGTATCAGGTCCTGGATGAAACGGATACGGTTACCGTGACGGTCCGGGCCAGCCGTTCCGTGCTGGAGGGGATCAGCGCATCCGATATCACGGCCACGGCTGATTTTTCAGAACTTTCCTTTACAAATACGGTACCCATCAGGCTTTCGGTCAATAAATATATCGAGAACCAGATTCAGGAGATCAGCGGAAGCATAGACAATATGAAGCTGGACGTGGAGGATCGGATCGAGAAACAGTTTGTGATTGAAATCATACAGACCGGAACGCCTGCGGAAGAGTATATTGTGGGAAAGGTTACTACCACAGACGGAAATGCGATGAAGATATCCGGGCCGGAATCCGTGATTTCACAGGTGGAGAGAGCGGTTGTCCATGCTGATGTGAATGGCCTGACGGATAATATCAATATTACGGAAGAGATCGTCCTTCTGAATGCGGAGGGAGAGGAGGTTTCAAACAGCAGGATTACCAGGAGTGTGACCACTGCCAACCTGTCCGTGACGATCCTTCGGACCAGGCAGGTACCGGTCATTCTATCCACGGTGGGAGAGCCGGATTCCGATTACAGGGCTACCGGAGAGATCATCTGTGCGCCAAACACGGTTACGATTGCCGGGCGCAGCAGCGCAGTGATGGACGTGGGCGAAGTGGTGATACCGCCGGAGGAACTGGATCTGACAGGGGCTACGGCGGACGTGACCAAGCTGATCGATATAGGGAGTTATCTGCCGGAAAGCGTGAGCCTGACCAACCTTTCTGAGGAGTTTAACGGAAAAGTATCCGTTACGGTCAAGGTGGAGCCTCTGGTGGAAGTGACGGAGGAAATCGATAAAAACAGGATTCAGCTGCTGAATGTGCCGGAGGGATACCGCGCTAGCTTGGATATGACGGAACGGGTAACGGTAAGGCTCCGGGGGCTTCAGGGAAACTTGGATGCAATGGATCGTAGCGAGCTGTCAGGCACGGTTGACTTAAATGGCTGGGCGCCTGGGAAAGAGATGGCGGAAACGCTGGAAGAGCGTATACGGTTGGAAGCGGCCCTGCGCATACCGGAGGGAGTTATCCAATCTACACCGGTGAGCGTATCCGTAATCATAGAAAAAATAGTGCCGGATGTGGAAGAAGAGTAAAGCCGCACCGGGAAGGAAAAGAGGTATGACATGGCTAGATTGTTTGGGACAGACGGAGTAAGAGGCGTTGCAAATGAGGAATTAACCCCGCTCCTGGCGATGCAGCTGGGGCAGGCGGGCGCTACGGTGCTGACGAAGGAAAATGAGCACAGGCCTACGATTATGGTGGGCTGCGATACCCGTATTTCCGGAGACATGCTGGCGAACGCGATGATGGCAGGTATTTGCAGCGTGGGCGCGAATGCGGTTTATGTGGGCGTAATTCCTACCCCTGCCGTGGCGTACCTGACACAGAAGTATAAAGTGGAGGCTGGTGTGGTGATCTCCGCATCCCATAATCCGGTGGAATTCAACGGGATTAAATTCTTTGATGGAAACGGATATAAGCTTCCGGACAGCATGGAGGATGAGATCGAGGCGCTGATTAAAAACGGGATGCCGGGGGTGGAATTCCCTACAGGTTCCCGGGTGGGGAAGATCAAGTACAGAACGGACGCCAGAGAAGAATATATTAACCATGCAATCCAGGCGGTCCCGGTGGATCTGTCAGGAATGAAGATTGTGGTGGACTGTGCGGAAGGCGCATCTTTCTATACCTCTGTGGAAGCGCTTCGGGAACTGGGAGCCAATGTGGTGCCCATCCATAACATGCCGGACGGGACGAACATCAATTCAAACTGTGGTTCCACCCATATGGGAGAACTTCAGGCAAGGGTGGTTTACGAAAAAGCGGATGTGGGCCTTGCTTTTGACGGGGATGCCGATAGGCTTCTGGCCGTGGATGAAAACGGAGTCATGGTGGACGGCGATCAGATCATGGCAATCGTAGGAACCCATATGAAGGATCAGGGAAAGCTGAAGAAGGATACCATTGTGGCTACGGTCATGAGTAATCTGGGCTTTTTCAAGATGGGAGAAAGGGAACAGCTGCACATCGAACAGACCAAGGTGGGAGACCGCTATGTGTTGGAGCGTATGCGGGAGATCGGCGCCAGCCTGGGCGGCGAGCAGTCCGGGCATATCATCTTCCTGGATGAAAACACGACTGGAGACGGCCTGCTGTCCGCCCTTCACCTGCTGGAGGTGATGGTGGATACGAAGAAGCCCCTGTCGGAGCTAGCCCAGGTAATGACCGTTATGCCTCAGGCCCTGGTAAACGCCAAGGTTCCCAATCATAGGAAGGAACGGTACATGGAGTATCCGGAGATCGCAGGCGCTATTGCGGAGCTGGATCGTAAATTTGCGGGCGAGGGCAGGGTGCTCATCAGGCCGTCCGGGACGGAACCCAAGGTGCGCGTCATGATTGAGGGAAAAGACCAGCATATGATTGAAGAAGAGGCGAGAAAACTGGCTGACCTGATCCAAAATATCATGTTCTAGTTGTGTCATACTGTACTAAGATCTGAGCCGTCGGATGGTACAATACCGATTATAGAAAAAGGAGGCAGGAAATATGGTAAACCAGAAGGTGACCATAAAGAATCCTACGGGATTACATTTGAGGCCGGCCGGTATCCTGTGTAAAGAAGCCATGCAGTTCAAATCCCTGATTACGTTTACGTTCCGGGACAGCACGGCGAATGCGAAAAGTGTGCTCAGCGTATTGGGCGCGTGCGTGAAATGCGGGGATGAGATCGAACTGACCTGTGAAGGGGAAGATGAGGAAGAGGCCCTGAAGGCTTTGGTCGGGGCAATCGAGAGCGGTCTTGGGGAATAAGGAGGCTTTTTTAACAGCCTAATTTGGATGACGTTGATGCGGGCGTGCGGAAGAAGGAATAAAGAAGGTATTATGTTGAATTATAAAAGATATCGCAGGAACCCGGTGGTCAATTACCCGGAAAGGGAATGGCCTGGGAAGGAAATAGAGAAAGCGCCTGTATGGTGTAGTGTGGATCTGCGGGATGGGAACCAGGCATTGATTGATCCCATGGTCGTCAGCGAAAAGATAGAAATGTTCCTCTATCTGGTGAAGCTTGGCTTTAAGGAAATCGAGATTGGCTTCCCTGCAGCCAGCCAGATTGAATTTGACTTTCTTCGTCAGCTTGTGGAGAGAAAAATGATTCCCGATGACGTGCGGGTACAGGTGTTAACTCAGTGTAGGAAGGAATTGATTGACCGAACTTTTGAGGCGATCGAGGGATGCAGCCAGGCGGTGGTGCATATCTATAATTCCACCTCCACCCTTCAGCGGGATGTGGTGTTCCACGCATCCCGTGAGGAAATCATTGACATCGCGGTTCGGGGGACCGAAATGGTGAAGGAGCGGGCGGCTTCTTTCCCCGGAAAGATCATCCTGGAGTACTCTCCCGAGAGCTTTACGGGGACAGAACTGGATTTTGCTTTGGAAATTTGTACGGCAGTGCAGGAGACCTGGAAACCCACGAAGGAAGAACCTATGATCATCAATCTTCCTTCCACGGTAGAGATGAACACGCCAAATGTCTATGCGGATCAGATCGAGTGGATGGACAGACATTTCAAGGATAGGGAAAGCATCATCCTGAGCGTGCATCCCCACAACGATAGGGGAACGGGGGTGGCCAGCGCGGAACTGGCACTTTTGGCGGGTGCTCAGCGCGTGGAAGGAACGCTTTTTGGAAATGGGGAGAGGACAGGGAATGTGGATCTGCTCACCATTGCCTATAATATGTTTTCTCAGGGAATCAACCCAGAACTGAGCATTGAACATGTGAATGAGATCATTGAGATCTATAAAAGATGCTGTAAAATGCCCGTCGATGCCAGGCACCCCTATGCGGGACAGCTCGTATTTACCGCCTTTTCCGGTTCCCATCAGGATGCAATCAATAAGGGTGTGCAGGCCATGAAGGAGAGAAACTCGGAAATTTGGCAAGTACCCTATTTACCCATTGACCCTGCAGATATCGGAAGGGAATATGAACCCATTGTGCGCATCAATTCCCAGTCCGGAAAGGGCGGTGTGGCCTTTATTATGGGGACCTACTTTGGATTCAAACTCCCCAAAGCCATGCAGCGGGAATTTGCGGACGTGATTCAGTCTAAGTCCGAGAAACAGGGAGAGATCCCGCCCGAAGAAGTGATGGAATCCTTCCGGGAAGAATACCTGAACCGCAAAGAACCGCTTCACTTCAGGGGATTGAGGGTAGACGACCTGGCAGAAGAGACGAATTCGGAATTCGATACCCGGGTGACGGTGAGATATACGGATCATGGGACGGCAGAACAGTATATGGCTGTGGGGAACGGCCCCATCGACGCCGCACAGAGAGGGCTCCAGGAAAAACTGGGCATCAGCATCAAAGTTCTGGATTATGAAGAACACGCCCTTCAGAGCGGATCTAATTCCCAGGCGGCTGCCTATATCCATTTGCTGGATGCGGAAAGCGGTCGGGTCACCTATGGCGTGGGCGTGAGCTCCAATATTACCCGCGCATCGGTGCGGGCCATCTTTTCGGCGCTGAACCGTCTGGGGTTGGGAAAAAAGGCTTAGAGCCTTCTTCGATACCCTCACCAAGGTCAATTTATGGTATGTCGCCTTCGCCTGCACCAGGTGAGAGACTTGGCAGAGAGTTGACATGTCTTAAATTGACCACATTGCCCCCAAAGGATAACGATTTACGGATTACCTTCCATATTTGCTAAAGAGGCGGTCAGCGGCTTGAGATAGATTTCAGAGGAAATGTCATAAGAACTCGATATGGCCTGTTCAAATTCCCTTTCTTCGGGAGATTTGGACTTTTTCCTCTTGATCATTGCCGCGGCCGCTTTCATCATCAGCCTATCAGGAAACGACATTTTTTCATAACACAGGCCGCTTTGCAGATAAAAATGCGGTATTTCTGCCAGCTCATCTGCGGTGAAATTCTGGCGCCAAAATCCATCAATCGTCTCTTCGGCTTCATTTGGCGTTGCTCCTGTAACGAAGAGGACGAACTTGCGCGCCATACTTTTATGAAATATTTCTTTCATTGTTTTTAATCCATCGATCCTACCTGCATGTGCGCGGGTGCCGAAAACCACGATGTCAAATTGGGAGAGCATTTCCGGCGTCGCATTTTTGTAGACGGCGAGCGTGCAGTCGATCTTTTCTGCCAGCATTTCAGCATATCTCTTGGTAAATCCTGTGCTGCTTTTATAAACCACAACAATCCTATTGCTCATATGCCTCCCCTTTTGCCGTTTTAGACGGCTATGAATCCAGTGTTTGTTTGAGAAATGCCTCATAGGCGGCCTGCTGCTGCGAGAAGATTTCCTCTGCGGGAATGCCCGGTGTGGTGACGGAAAAAATTGTCCCGATCCCGATGGTGTAGATCAGCATATGCATGTGCAGCTGCCTTGCCTGGGACGGACTGATCCGAAGCTCTTGAGCCAGGGACTCAGCAAGATGAGGATTGGTCTCTTTCTGGTACAGCTCTTCCAAAGAAGAGATATCGTCCCTTTGATGCAGAATAAATATCCTGAAAACATGAGGTTCCTCTTTGGCCAGCCGGACATATGCCTGACCGGTACTACGAAATAGATCCCCCGACGAAACAGATCCGGCTACATATTCTCTGACAAAACGGTTTGCCCTTTCAGCCACGTCTCTGCGCAGCCCATCCATATTCTTACAGTAACTATAAATCGGCTGTACGGAGCAGTTTAACTCTTGTGCGATGTTCTTCACCATTACCTGTTCCATCCCGTCGCGTCTCGCCAGTTCAAAAGCGGCATCGACGACCATTTCCTTTGTAATCTTCTGCTTGGGCATCAAATCCTCCATAAATAAATATGTTATATAATTTAATTGTATAAATAGATTATATAACTTCACATAACCCTTGTCAACCTTATCTTCATCTGTGTGAAAGAATCGGAGTACGTCCAGTACGCCTCACTCCGCTGCTTTGCCAGCCACCCCAATACGGTACTTAGGGTCTGAAGGAGTTTTGCACCACTAAGTTTTGATTCTACAAGGCACTGTCGCTCAGCAGAATCGCAACTTAGTGGCGCAAAACCGGATATCCCCTTGTCCACTGAAGGGAAACGTTTTTGGGAAGGGACCAGACGCCGCACCGGATGGTCTGAACGGATGCGCACTCCTCGGTTCCTGGCGTCCTCAATCACAAAAGCGGCGATGCTCCCGCACCGCCGCTACAACCTTCTATATCTTCAAGAAAAACTCAATCATACCCAAACTGACTGCCATCCTTCACGATACAGATCATGGTTTTCCCTGTATTGAGCTGGATCTCGTTTCCGTTATCGTCATAATACTTCGTGGCCCCATAATCGGATTCCTTTTTCCAGTTGATGTGAATTCCCTTTCCGTTGGTGAAGTAGTACCCATCCCTTTGGGTATCATGGACCTGGAAAGCGAGATAACCATGGTCATCCCGGGTCTCACAGTAGGCGAACTGAACCAGCACGTTCTTAAAGGCGAGCTGCGCGTTGTCGAAGCCCGCATCCACGTGAGGTTTGCCATATTCAAAGCGGTAGAACAGGCCATCAGCTTCATTATATTCAAAATAGGTTTTGGACACGGTATAACAGGAGGACATGTCCAGCTTTTTCACGGCAAACGCGTTGCCATACTGCTCTAAAGTATTGGGAGCGGAAGCGGGTGCAAAGGTAAAATGATCCGGCTGGTAATAATCGGAACGATAGGTTCTGGGAATGTCCAGTGCATCCAGGGCCTTGTTGATCCCTTCCGCGCTCAAATAGGCGTTCTGAGGGGCCTTCCTGTCTGAAGAACGATAATATGCATTTTCATAGATGCCCTTTTTCCCGCCGTCTCCGTAGGTACATCCGGTTACATTATTCGTGCTCTTGCGTTCGATCACATCGGCAATATAGTAGGGGCCTCCGAAATGGAAATAAACCGCGTCGTATTCAAAAGCCCAGTAAACGAAATAATCCCGGCAGCTTCTGACATTACCGATCCGGGTCATATCATCTGTGTCCCAATCCTTAAAGACGGCCATCAGGCGGGTGATATTCATTTCAACCGGACATTCATACAGAATGTCCGCCTTGGAAAGACTATAATGGGGCAGGGCCGAGGAATCGTTGGGAACCATGACGGCCACCGGACGCTGGTCTGCAATATCTGCGCTGATCCACTCATTGGTGAGAGGGCTGCGCACCATACCTTCCTCCGGCGGAAGGTCTTCCGGCTCAGATTCTGGTTCTGATTCTGGTTCCGTTTCCTCCGGAATGGATTCTATGGGCACGGATTCCACGGGAGCAGGCGTTTCTTCCGGTATTTCTTCTTCCTTTTTGCCGCATCCGAAGAGCAGCAGGGTGGATGAAAGCCCTATAAAAAGCAATATGCCTAATTTTCTCATAACAGATCCTCGCTTTCCCTGATGATGGCAGTCCCGGCAGCCAGGCAGCAGGGACAAAATGTGTTCTGATTCTTATTATAGCCCCAAAAGACAGAAATTGTCACTACCTAAAAAGGAAATCTAGATTTCCGGAAATCTAGATTTCACGAAATCTAAATTCTGCCGCTTCAGTATTAGTACTTTTTCCTATGCCTGTCAGGACGCCGCGCGGGCAATTCCGAGAGAAACGCAAGAATAGTTCCATCCGCCCCATTTATGCGTTGTCCTAGGGCAATCCAAAGTAGCGGTAGTAAAAAGAGAGGGCTGGTGATATAATAAGAAAAACAGGAATAATCAGGAAGGTGGAGGTTTCCCATGAAAAAAATTATTGTAACCGGCTGCAACGGCCAACTTGGAAGGGCCGTAAACGAATTTTATAAGGGCGCGTCGGATATCAGTTTTGTGAATACGGATGTGGGTGAGCTGGATATTACCAGTATTGACCGCGTGATGGAGCTGGCCAGGGAGGTAAAGCCGTATGCGATCATTAACTGTGCGGCGCATACGAATGTGGACGGCTGTGAGACAGACTATGACAATGCGTTTCGGATCAATGCCATCGGGGCGAGGAATCTGGGCATTGCCGCCAGGGAGACGGGAGCGAAGTTGATGCATATCTCCACGGATTATGTATTCGACGGGAAAAACAGGGAAAATCCCTATGTGGAAACGGACAAGCCCGATCCTTGCAGCGCTTATGGTTCCACTAAGCTGGCGGGTGAAGAATTTGTCAAGGACTTTGCGGATCGGTATTTCATCTTGCGTACCGCGTGGCTGTATGGAGACGGGAAAAATTTTGTGAAGACGATGCTCCGGCTGTCGGAGACCAATGATAAGATCCGCGTGGTGAATGATCAGGTGGGCTCGCCCACCAGTGCCGCGGAACTGGCTAAGGCCATCGGGGCGCTTTTGTTCACGGAAAACTACGGCCTGTTCCATGCCACCTGCGAGGGAAGCTGCAGCTGGGCCGATTTTACAAAGGAAATTTTCCGTTTGGCGGAAAAGAAGACGAAGGTGGAGGAAATCAGTACGGAGGAATATGGAGCGCCGGCTCCCAGGCCTGCCTATTCCATCCTGGAAAACCGGATGTTCAAGCTGACAACCGACTTTATGTTCGCGGACTGGCATGATGCCATTGCTGAATATATTAGGGGACTGTGATGCCTGCCTGGACGGATAAGAATGATGGCGATAGGGGGAGAATGCAGGGGAAGCGGAGCGGGAGACATGGTTTGGCCTCGTGAAGATACCGGAACAGAAAGTCCGTGTGTATTACCGGAATCTATATAACTGGGAGCAGGAAAACACGGTATACACCATGGAATATGGCAGATGCCCCAGGCGGAAGGAAAAGATACATCACCATTTCCGACGGTATTCCAGAGGAGTCATACCTTCGGTCTTCTTAAAAGTGCGGATGAAATATCCTGCTTCGGAGAAACCGCACAAGAGGGCGATTTCCTCCACAGGGCTGTCGGAGAACCGCAGCAGGGATTTGGCGTGAGAAACGCGCCTGGCGGTCAGATCGTTTCCAATGGTAATGCCATAATTTTTCTTATATTCTCTGGAAAGATGGTATTTGCTGATGAAAAAAAGGGTAGAAAGATCTTCCAGGCAGATCCGTTCCATATAATGCTCCTCCAGATATTGGCGCACCTGAATGAGCTTCGGAGAAGGGGATGCGCCTTCTGCCTGTCCGGGCTTATTTTCCGTAAAGCATAGGGTAACCAGATCCGTCAGATATCGATGGGCACACAGCTCCATGAGGGAGGGCTTGGAGTGCATCAGGGCGTATAGTGCGGCCAGTCGTTCCGTGAAGGGGGTGGTATCCGTAGGCCGGAAAAGGAAGTCCCGCTCCTGCCGGCGATAGGTTTCATAGAATTCGTCAGCTCCATTCCCATTAAAATGTACCCACATGAGAGTCCAGGGGTGTTCGGCTGTGCTTTCATGGGCATACTGATTCTGACAGTTGATGTAAATGCAGTCCCCAGCCTGGATGAAATGTCTGCGGCCCTGATAAGTGAGATAGCCTTCACCCTTCCTGACCGTGAGGAACAGATAGGAGCTAAGATTCTGCCGCTTGCTCACATGGGGCTCCATGCTGGTGAGGGTGCCGATTTCCTGGACGTAGAGATAGTGCTTTCTGGCATAGGAAGATGGCGTGGCCAGCACGCGGTCGGACAATGATTTCGCCATGGTTTTTCCTCCTCTTTCCGTTTTATTATAGCGTAGAGAGAGGAGGATAGCAATATAGTCCTGTTTCTGGGCAAGATAGTAAATTGTAAAAGAAAAAACGGCGTGGTATAGTTTCATGAAGCTGCACAAGCTCCTCCTTGGAACGGAGGAAAGAGAAAGGAGCAAAATGATCATATGAGGAATGTTGCATTGATAACAGGTGTGAACGGGCAGGACGGCTCGTACCTGGCGGAATTTTTGTTGGAAAAGGGGTACGAAGTGCACGGGCTGGTAAGAAGGCACAGTATTTCCGTCACAAGCAGGATTGACCATCTTCTCGCTTCGCCTTATCATCATGTGAAGTTCTTCCTGCACTATGCGGATACCACGGATTCCAGCGGATTGATGCGTCTGATGGCAGAGATCCGCCCCACGGAGGTATACAATCTTGCGGCCCAGTCCCATGTGGGGATTTCCTTTGAGGTGCCGGAATATACCGCGGATGCCACAGGGATCAGCACTTTGAAGCTGCTGGAGGCCATCCGGATCAATGCGGGGCCCTGCCGTTTTTACCAGGCATCCACTTCGGAGCTGTTTGGCGGGCTGCCGGAGACTGCGCCCCAGAGCGAGAAGACGCCCTTCTATCCTAAGAGCCCTTATGGCGTGGCGAAGTTGTATTCCTACTGGATTACTGTGAATTATAGGGAATCCTATAATATGTTTGCCTGTAACGGCATCCTTTTCAATCATGAATCGCCTAGAAGGGGAGAGAACTTCGTCACGCGCAAGATCACGCTGGCGGTGGCCAATATCCTGGCGGGAAATCAGGAAAAGTTGTCTCTGGGAAATATGGATGCCAAACGGGATTGGGGCTTTGCAGGGGATTATGTGGAAGGCATGTGGCTGATGCTCCAGCAGGATAAGCCGGGAGACTATGTGCTGGCCACCAATGAAACCCATACGGTGCGGGAATTCGTGGAAGCCGCCTTTGCTCAGGTGGGGATCGCTGTCCGCTGGGAAGGCAGCGGCGTGAAGGAAAAGGGGTATGATGCCCAGACCGGAAAGCTGCTGGTGGACGTCAATCCCGAGTTCTACCGCCCTGCTGAGGTGGAGTTCCTTTGGGGCGACTGTTCCAGGGCGGAAAAAGAGCTGAACTGGAAGCGGAGAGTGGATTTCAGAGGGCTCGTGGCGATGATGATGGATGCGGACATGCAGTCGGTTTTGGGAATCGGCTGTGAGGAGTATAAGAACAGGAATTGACGTGCGCTCGTAGGAGTAAAATTCGATGGCTTATGTACTGCTTGCGTGGAGCTATATTTTCATAACCGCATTTCTGACAGGCTTTGCTCTGCTCGGACTCCTTGGCCCCAGCCTGCGCCGGAGCACGGTGGATATAGTTATGGCAGGGCTGGCGGCGCTTCTGGTATACGCCCAAGTATTCAGCCTGTTTGCCGGGGTGGGCGCGGCAGCGAACGGCATCCTAACGACGGCTTGCCTGCTATATGCGGTGCGCTTTCGCGGACAGCTCGCGGATTTCTGTCGGGAAAAGTGGATGGGATGGAACCCGCTAAAGCTGGCAGGCATGGCGGCGCTGGCGGTGGCTATGGCTTATGGAACCTCCCGGGGCATCATGCATGTGGATACGGGGCTATATCATGCGCAGGCCATTCGCTGGATCGAAGAATACGGCGTTGTGCCTGGATTGGGTAACCTGCACAGCAGGTTTGCTTATAACAGCTCTGCCCTTTCCCTCTGCGCGCTGTACAGCTTGGAATGGCTTGTGCGCGAACCGCTCCATGCGGTCCAGGGGTTCTTCGCCCTGTTGGTGGCAGTTCAATGCGTCCCGCTTCTGTCGGTTTTGAAAGGGCGCAGGATAGCGGTATCGGATTTCCTGCGCTGCGGTGCAATCTACTATTTGACTGTTTTGTATGGGGAAATGGTGTCTCCTGCCACGGATTATTTCGCCATGCTGCTGGTTTTCTATATCCTGATCTCCTGGCTGGACCTGATGGAGAAGGGGGAGAAGGAGGCAGAACCATATGCGCTGCTGTGTCTGCTGGCTGTGGCTGCGGTGACGGTGAAGCTGTCAACGGCGGCGCTGTGCCTCCTGGTATGCAGGCCGGCTGCAATGTTTCTTAAAAACCGGCAGTGGAAGAAAATCCTTCTTTATATCGGTTTGGGCTCCTTAACGGCCCTGCCCTGGCTGATCAGGAATGTGCTGATCTCCGGTTGGCTGGTCTATCCCTTTACTTTCATCGATCTTTTCTCTGTGGACTGGAAGATGGGAAAGGGGCTGGCAGACTTCGATTCCAAGGAAATACAGGTATATGCCCGGGGAATCTATGACGTGAACCGATATGACATGCCTTTTCTCCGTTGGGCTTTTCCCTGGTTTCGCTCTCTCAAAGGCCTGGAAAAGGCTTGGGTGGCCATGAGCGCGCTGACTGCGGCGGCAGGAATTGTTTTCCTGATGGGAGCCGTGGCGAGGATGGGCAGGCATAGGGCGGATGGGAAACCGGAGAACCGGGCGCCGGGATATGGGGAATGGCTCGTATACGGAGCGGCACTGGCGGCTTGTTACTTGGCGTGGCAGTTTTCCGCGCCCCTGGTGCGTTACGGCTATGCATATATAATCGCGTTACCCACTGTGGCGGCGGGATTCTGGTACTGCCGAGGGCCTGGATGCACAAAGGTGGGGAGAAGGCTGTTTATAGTCCTCCTCGTCGGTTTTCTGGCGTATAAGACGATAGATCTGGCGGGCGGCATAGCAGAGCGGGCAAAGGAACCTTGGTATATCAGGCAGCAGCCTTACGGCACATTTTTGGCCGATACCTATGAAGTGGACGGTATCACGATCTATGTGCCTGCTGAGGGCGGACAGATCGGTTATGATAAATTTCCCTCCTCCCCCTGGATACAGGAAATCGAGCTTCGCGGGGAGTACGGGCAGATGCGGTACGGTTTTCGGAGAAAAGAATAGCTTAAGGCTGCGCGCTAAAGCGTGCAGATGGGATCACTTTGATTTGAGTGTGCGATGTAAACGCAGATGGGAGCAAGTATGGAAAAAACGGATAAAATATATGTGGCAGGCCACAGAGGGCTGGTGGGCAGCGCCATTGTGCGCAGCCTGAAGGCAAAGGGTTATGAAAAGATAATCGGAAGAACCCATCGTGAGCTGGATTTGACCAGTCAGGCGCAGGTGCGGGATTTTTTTGAAAAAGAAAAACCTGATGTGGTTGTCCTGGCAGCGGCTAAGGTGGGAGGCATCAATGCCAACAATACGGCTCCGGCGGAATTCGCTTATGAAAATATGCAAATCCAATGTAATGTGATCAAAAGCAGCCACGACTATGGCGTCAAAAAACTGCTTTTCCTGGGGAGCACCTGTATTTATCCCCGGATGGCCCCCCAGCCCATACCGGAGGACGCCCTTCTGACAGGGCCGCTGGAGGAAACGAACGAAGCCTATGCCATCGCCAAGATCGCTGGCCTGGAGATGTGTAAATTCTATAAGCGGCAGTTCGGGGACGATTTCATCAGCTGTATGCCCACCAATCTGTACGGGCCCTATGACAACTATGATCTGCAGGGGAGCCACGTACTTCCCGCTATGATACGGAAATTCCATGAGGCAAAGGTGAGCGGCGCGTCCAGTGTGGAGCTGTGGGGGACGGGGACGCCCCTGCGGGAATTCCTCTACGTGGACGATATGGCGGACGCCTGTGTTTTCCTGCTGGAAAACTACAGTGGGGAGCAGCATGTGAATATCGGGACGGGAAAGGAAGTGACCATACGTGAGTTGGCGGAAACGGTGAAGCAAACGGTGGGATATACGGGTGAAATCCGATGGAATGCCGAAATGCCGGACGGAACGCCGCGGAAACTGACGGATGTGACGAAACTCCATGGTTTGGGATGGAATCATAAAGTGGAATTGGAAGAAGGGGTGAAGCTGGCCTACGACTGGTTTAGGGAGAATGTGGATCAGGCCCGGGGCGTATAGGCAGAAGAGCGTTGCCACGAAGCGAGCGGCGTAAAGGATTTTGAAACCTGTTACGTTTTGATCCCAAATTATTGCCGGCAAAGCGGACAGCTATTTTTTAACCGGCCGTCCGTGGTTTGGGCGGTCTGAATTTGCAGGCTGCAGAAAGGTATGGATATTCTATTATGAAGACATACGGAGTGGTAATGGCTGGAGGAGGCGGCACCAGGCTTTGGCCGCTTTCCACTAGGAGGAAACCGAAGCAGTTTTTGAATCTTTCGGGAAGGGAGACGCTGGTGAACGAGGCGATCGACAGGCTGACCGGCGTGGCCGAGCCAGAGGACCTTTTCATCGTGACCAATGCCTCTCAGACGGAGATGATGATGGAACAGACAGACGGGAGAGTGAAGGCGGATCATATTCTGCGCGAACCGGCTGCCCGGAATACTGCTGCATGCATCGGATATGCGGCGATGACGATCGTGGAAAAGTATGGAGACGGCATCATGTGCGTGGTGCCTTCGGATCCCTATATCAAGGATGAAGTGAAGTTCCGGGAAACCCTGCGGGAGGCTGTCTGCGCGGCAAAGGAGACGGACGCGCTGGTGACCATCGGAATCCGCCCTGCCTTTCCTTCTACCGGATACGGTTATATCCGCAGCAGGCAGGTGGAAGGGAAGAACTACCGACAGGTGGAGGAATTCGTGGAAAAGCCGGATGCGGACACGGCAAAGCGGTATCTGGAATCGGGCGCATATGCCTGGAACAGCGGAATGTTCATTTGGAAGGCTTCCACGATTCTATCTTATTATGAAAAACTTCTTCCGGATATCCATGCGTGTCTGAGAGAACTGGCGGCCGGTTTCGGAACGCCGGAGGAAGAGCGCATTCTTTGGGAAGTCTATCCTTCCATTCCGAAGATATCCGTGGACTATGGTATCATGGAAAGGGCTGGGCATGTGCTAATGCTTACGGGAGATTTCGGCTGGAGCGACGTGGGCGGCTGGGATGCCATGGATGTGCTTCACGAGGTGGATGGGGACGGAAATATAACGGTGGGAGATACGTTGCTTCTTGACAGCAGGAACTGTACCGCGTATTCTGTAGACAAGCTGATCGCTGCCGTAGGGGTGAGCGACCTGGTTATCGTCCAGGCACAGGACGCTGTTCTTGTCTGTCCGCGGTCACAGACCCAGCGGGTGGGAGAAATCGTCCAGGCTTTGTCACAAAAGGGGGAAATTTCGTACCTTTAGTGCGAAATTTTTCGATGGGTTAAGGTTCTGTTTTCCGATGCAGGCATGTTAAGATAAAAGCTGGGAATGCTTTCCATGTTTTATGACGGAAAATATTCCAAAGGTTGAATGCAGGAGGAAACGGGACATGATGACCAAAAAAGCAACCGAGGCACAGGTGGAGCGGTATGTATCGGACTTTATGTTGGAATTGGGCGTGCCTGCCCATCTGAGAGGCTATTATTATCTGCGCGAAGCCATTGTCCTTACCGCCGGAGATATGGAGCTGGTGGGGAGCGTGACGAAACTTCTCTATCCATGCGTTGCCAAAAGCAATCATACCAATGTACAGCGGGTGGAACGTGCTATTCGTAACGCCATAGAGGTTTCCTGGGAGAGGGGAAATCCGGCTGTATTTGAAGATTTGTTTGGATACAGCGTGGTATCAGGGGCTTTGCGACCGACTAACAGTGAATATATTGCCAGAATTGCGGACAAGGTACATATGGATTTGAAAGTCTGAAGATATGAAATCGTAGTAACGATTTTCGTTTTACAATAATTTATGCATAGGATAGGAGCCAGAATGGGTTTGCTGAGCGTTGTCGTTCCCTGTTATAATGAAGAAGAGAATGTGGACTGTTTTTATGAAGAACTGATGAAAAACAGCGCCTTTTTTGAACGGGAAGGGTTGGAAGTGGAGATCCTTTATATTGACGATGGTTCCAGGGACCGGACGGCAGAAAAGGTAAAGGAACTGCGAAAAAGGGACGGAAGGGTACATCTGGTCTGTTTTTCCCGGAATTTCGGCAAGGAATCAGCCATTTATGCGGGCCTTCAGAAATCGAAAGGGGATTATGTGGTGATGATGGACGCGGATCTGCAGGATCCTCCATCCCTGCTTCCGGAGATGTTCTCTTATATCAAGGATGGTTATGATTCCGTAGCGACCAGGAGGGTGACGAGAAAGGGGGAACCTCCCATACGTTCCTTCTTTGCAAGGATGTTTTACAAGCTGGTAAACCGGATTTCCAAGACGGAGATCGTGGACGGGGCCAGAGACTACCGCCTGATGACCAGGCAGGTAGTGGATGCCATCTTAACTATGACGGAATACAATCGCTTCACTAAGGGGATTTTCGGGTGGGTGGGTTTTTCTACCAAATGGCTGGAATTTGAAAATGTGGAGCGCGCCCATGGGGAAACCAAGTGGTCCTTCTGGAAACTGTTCCTCTATGCCATAGACGGGATCATCGCTTTTTCCACGCTGCCGTTGGCTCTGGCTTCCATTATGGGCGTGTTGTTCTGCATTATCGCTTTTCTGTTGATCATAATCATCATAGTGAAGACTCTGTTGGTAGGGGATCCGGTGGGCGGCTGGCCGTCAATGGTATGTATTATCTGCATGGTAAGCGGGGTGCAGCTTTTCTGCCTGGGGATTGTAGGGCAGTATTTGTCCAAAACTTATATGGAAGTGAAGAGACGGCCGATCTATCTGGTAAAGGAAGAAGAGTGAGGACGGGAGCAAGATTGAAATTAAGAAATTTCAATCACCCTGATTTATATGCGCGCTGAGGCGCGCGGATGGGAGCAAGATTGAAAGATAAATTTTCAATCATCCTGATTCGAATGCGTGCTGAGGCGCAGGGGGAGCAAAAATGAGTGAATTGGTCAGCATCGTCATGCCGGTGTATCATGCAGCGTCCTATCTGGAGCGGACGGTTCGATCCGTCCAAGGACAGACCTATACTGACTGGGAGCTGATCGCAGTGGACGATTGCTCGACGGATGGAAGCTTTGCGCTTCTGGAACGTTTGGCTGGGGAAGACTTCCGGATCCGGCCGGTGCGCCTGGAGAGAAACCAGGGGGCGGCACGGGCCCGGAACAGGGGGACGCAGTTGGCTTGCGGAAGATATTTGGCTTTTCTGGATGCGGATGATGTGTGGGCGGCGGTGAAACTGGAACGGGAGCTTGCTTTTCTGAAGGAGAAGCAGGCTGCTTTTGCGTTTACCTCCTATGAATTCGGGGATAGCGAAGGAAGGGGAACTGGAAGGGTGGTGGCCGTCCCGGAGACGCTTTCCTATCGGAAGGCGCTGTCCCGGACGGTGATCTTTAGTTCCACCGTCCTTTTTGACCTGGAAAAGATCGACAAGGCGCTTCTTTCTATGCCGGATGTGAAGAGCGAGGATACGGCCACCTGGTGGAATATATTGCGCCACGGATATACCGCCTATGGGTTGAACGAGAACCTGGTTATCTATCGCCGGCCCGCCCGTTCCCTTTCCTCCAACAAGCTGGAGGCCATCCGGCGGATCTGGAATCTGTATCGGAAGCAGGAGCGGCTTTCCGTGTTGGAAAGCTTCTGCCACTTGTGCTTTTGGGCATGGAGGGCTACGGCCAGAAGGGTCGGATAGAAATATGGGGAACGCCAGGATTTAGAATTTTAGGTGGACGAAGTTGGGTAAAATGGTATAATAGAAAGAATAAGGGGGAGATGCCTTGTGCAGGTGACCCCGATCGGGGAATGGCTGCATGAAAACAGAATGGTCGTGTAATCGGAATGAAAAATATGCCGAGCACGCGGATGGGAGCCCGGAATGAACCGTAAGGAACAAAACAGACGGCTTATCATGATGGTCATCACCTATCTGGAACTGTTGGTTCAGGTGGGGCTTTATGAGATCGTCTGGTACTATTATTATTATCTGAAAATTATCCGTTATGACTCCAAGCTGTATTTCAAAGGATTCATTCTGGTATTGGCCATATATATGGTTTTCTTATACCTTTTCACCAATACCTATGGCGGATTGAAAATCGGCATGATGAAGCGGATGGAGCTGTTTTTGTCCCATTTTTTCGCGATTTTAGGTACCAATGCGGCCACCTATTGCCAGCTTTCCCTGATGCATGGATACTTGGTCCCGCCCGGACCGCTGCTCGTTTTGACGGCGGGGCAGGTGCTTTTCTCGGGCGGATGGATCTGGATGGCCTATCGGGTGTATAGGCGGATTTTTCCACCCAGAAGGCTGCTCTTGGTCTATGGGGAGCGATCTATTGAGGATATCATGCACAAATTTTCCAGCAGGAAGGACAAGTATGAGATCGCAAAGTGTATGAACGTACGGGAAGGGGCGGAAACGGTCCTGGACGAACTGGAAAAGAAATACGACGGTGTGGTGCTGTGGGACATCCCCACGGCAGTGCGGAATAAGCTGCTGAAGTATTGTTACAGCCGGTCTGTACGGGTTTATATGATGCCCAAGATCCCGGATGTGATCATAAAAGGGGCGGAACAGCTTCATCTGTTCGATACCCCGATCCTTTTGACCAGGGAATTTGCCCTGACGGTGGAACAGAGGATTATTAAAAGATGTATTGACGTGGTCTGTGCCCTTCTGTTGCTCGTGTTGGCTTCCCCCTTTATGGCGGTAACGGCCATTGTCATCCGCCTTTATGACGGAGGACCAGTGCTATACCGGCAGATCCGCTGTACTAGGGACGGAAAGCAGTTCGGCATTCTGAAGTTTCGGAGTATGCGGGTGGATGCGGAAAAGGATGGAGTGGCCAGGCTGGCGTCCCAGAACGATTCGCGTATTACGCCTATTGGGAAATTTATCCGGGCAGTGCGTATCGATGAACTGCCTCAGCTTTTCAATATCCTGAAAGGGGACATGTCCTTCATTGGCCCGCGGCCGGAGCGGCCCGAGATTATCGCCCAGTATCTGAAGGAGATGCCGGAATTCGCTTTTCGGCTGAAGGTGAAAGCGGGATTGGCTGGCTATGCGCAGGTTTATGGAAAATACAATACCACGCCCTATGATAAGCTGAAGCTGGATCTGACCTATATCGAAAATTATTCCGTATGGCTGGATATTAAACTGATGCTTCTGACTTTGAAGATCCTGTTTAAACCGGAAAGCACGGAAGGGGTGGATGCCAGCCAGGTGACGGCAATGAAGGCGGGAAAGCAGGAAGAAGAAGGTTGAAACTTCGTTTCAAACGCTTTATTTGGTAGAGGGGATGCATTTGGAAGTAAATTCCAAACGTCCTATGAATGACGGTATCGAGAACTTTGATTGCGATATGCAGAAGTATATCCCTGATTTGTACGCGCGCTAAAGTGGGCAGATGGGAGCGAATTTGAGAACGAGGGACGAGAAATTCTGGCAGGAGGGCATGGACGGGAAACGTTTTGCCCTCTGCCTTTTCAGATGGATATGGTTATTGCCGGCTTCCGGGGCGGTAGGAGCGGTAGCAGCGGTGGGGCTCTATCTGCTGGCTACAGTGGTTCTGGGAGGAAAACCGGGCTATGAGGCGTTTTCCCAGTATCGGATCTATTTTGACAGCGAGAAATACGGGGAAATACAGGACTATTATAATGCCTATACTTGGGGCGATATCATGCGGACGGATGAGGTATTGGATTACGTAATGGATTACCTTCCCGAAGACGTGACAAGGGAGTTGGTCCGTTCCTGTGTAAGCGTGGGGCAGATGAACGATGTGAGAATCATGCCGCTGTCCGTAATCACACAGGATGCAGCGCTTTCCGAAACCATTGCGGCGGCCTATGCCTCCGGTCTGCCTCGGTTTGCGCAGGATCTGGAGGGTTTAACGGGGATGGAGTGCTGGCGGATGGATGAAGCCGTACAGGTACCCCGGGCGACGAGGACAGGTTATGCAGGAGGGCTGGGATTTTTCCTGGGCGCGGCTGTGGCTGGCTTCGCCCTGCTCATCTATCTGTGCCTGGACGATTCCGTATATTTGGAGGAGGATTTGTCCGGCCGGTATGCCTGGCCGGTGTTGGGCACCGTCACACGGGAGAAGGATGAAAAGCTGCTGCAGGAGATGCGGACGAATTGGGATTGCCTATTGGCTCAGAGAGGGGAAGTATGGCTGGCAGGCCCAGACTTGAAAAGGGGGAAGGGGATTCTGGAGGAATGCCTGGCAGGCCGGAGGGAGGGGGAATTTTTTCCACGGTTTCGGGAAATGCCCTGGCCTGCATCTTTGGAGGACATGGCTCATATGAGGGAAGAAGGTGCAGTGCTTTTGCTGCCCTGGGGGACGCGGGACGGCAGGTTGATCCGGCATATGGTTTTGCAGTTGGAGAAGCATCAGGTGGAGATTGTAGGGGCGGTGCTTTATGACGCGTCGGACGCATTTCTGCGTTCTTACTATGGCGGGAAGGGCAAGGGTGTGATATGAAACTGCAATTTCTGGTATCTGCTGTCAATGAGGATGTGAGAACGCTGGCGGAACGGATGAACCTGCAGGCGGATGCGATCATCGTAAACCAGTGTGGAGAAAATGCCTATCAGGAGTATGACCGGAAGGGATATCGAATCCAATGCTACAGCTTTGCCGAGAAGGGGGTTGGCTTGTCCCGGAACAACTGCCTCATGCGGGCGCAGAGAGAACTGTGCATGTTTGCGGACGAGGATATCATATACCAGCCGGGTGCAGCCCGGGCGGTGACGGCGGAATTTGAAAAGAATCCGTCCGCCGACCTGATCCTGTTCAATATGGATGTGCCGCAGGAACGCGCCACCTATCGGATAGAAAGCTATGGAAGGGTGCGCTGGTATAACTGCGGCAGATATCCCACCTATAGTATCGCGGCGCGGACGGAGTCGTTGCGGCGGGCCAATGTGGCCTTTTCCCTGCTGTTTGGCGGGGGAGCCAGATACAGCAACGGGGAAGACAGCTTGTTTTTAGCAGACTGTATCCGGAAAGGCCTGAAGGTATATAAAGCGCCTGTGACGATCGGACGGGAAAGCGGCAGACCATCCACCTGGTTTTCCGGTTATAATGAAAAGTTTTTTTATGATAGAGGAGTTTTGTATCGCTTCTTGTATGGCCGGGCTGCCGGGCTGATGGCGGCGCGGTTTTTACTGAAACACCGGAATAAAATGTTCAATCTGACGCATGGGGAAACGGACAAGGACCGGAAGGAAATCGGCTTGCATGATGCCTTCCGCCAGATGCGCAAGGGAATTCGGATGGAGCAGGAGCAAGGGAAGGAATGACTGGAGATGTTGTTGTTCCCATCCTGTAGGGCATGAACAATAACAAGGGGATGCCGCCGCAAGGCGTGCAGGAGGATGAGGAGCGGATATGGCATTTTACGGCTTGCTTACGGCCGCGCTGCTGGCGGCCTGCTGCCTATACAGAGAACCTGTCCAAAACCGCGGCCGGCGCTGCGATGGGAGGATGACCAGGGAGCGGGCTTTAAATCTGTGCGTGTTGGCGCTGTTGTTTACGGCGATGACCGTGGTGGCTGCGTTGCGTATTGATGTGGGAAACGATTATGGAAACTATGTGAACACCTTCCATGAGATTTATATGAACGGATATGTGGTGACGGAGCCAGGATTCAACCTGTTTGTGCGCCTGGTGTACGTATTGTGCGGCGGGGAAAACTATCTGGTGGTATTTGCCCTGTTTGCGGCCGCCACATCCGCTCTGTTTTTGCGGGCAATGGTGGATCAGAGCGTGGATTTTCGCCTTTCCTTTGCTCTTTTCATGCTGATGGGCCTGTATTTCCGTACGTTTAATACGGTGCGCTATTATTTTGTGCTGGCAGTTACACTATACAGCCTGCGGTATGTCCTCAGAGGGGAGTGGGGAAAATTTTTTATATGGATTGTTGCGGCCGCTACCTTTCATAAGTCGGTGTTGGTTGTGATCCCGCTGTATTTTCTGGCCGCCCTTCCCTGGAGGCGGTGGCAGGTTGCCTTGGGCGCTGTAGCGGCGATCAGCCTGCCGGTGTTTCGGGATTTTTGGATGGAAATAGTCTTGAAATTGTATCCTTCCTATCAGAATACAGTCTATTTGGAGAAGGGGACGGGCCTGGAAGGGAGTTTGATGGGGATTGTGCGCTGCGGTGCGGTGCTCGCGCTCTGCCTAGCGGTATGGAAGGACGAAGCGCCCGTCCGAAGGCTTGAGGAGGAAGACAAAGGGCCGGATGACGCCGAAGGGGAGAGGTTCAAAGGGACGAAAGGCATCGGGAAATCGGACAATGTCAAGGGGATAGACGGCATCAGCAGGGCAGAGGGAATCGAAGAGACGACCGGCATTAGGAGGACGGAGAAAGCCGAAAGGACGGATGGTATCCTGGGGCGGGCAGCAATGAAAGAAGAGGGACGACAAAGGCGAACCATGCGCATTTTGGAGCTGCCGGCCAATCGGTTTTACCTGAAGCTGAATCTATTAGGCTTGGCGGTCTATACCTGTGCGTCCTTCTTGCCTTTAGTTTCCCGGTTCGGCTATTATCTCATCACGGCCCATGTGCTCCTGGTGCCGGGGATCCTGTGCAGGCTTCCAGAAGGAAGGAAAAAAAGGCTGCTGTATGCAGGAACACTTGTTTTTAGCGTCCTATATTTTGCGTATTTCCTTCTCACAGCCCATCAGGAGGGAGTCCGCGTGCTGCCATATCACACATGGATTTTCACAGAAAAGGAATGGTTAAATGGCTCGTTCGTTTTTTAGTATTATTATTACAGCACTCAATCCCGGCAAGAAGCTTGCCTCCACGCTGAGCAGCGTACTGGATCAGACCTGGGAGGACTATGAGGTAATTATCAAGGACGGAGGCTCCACCGACGGTTCCCTTTGTTCTCTTTCGGATGGAACGTGGGACGTAGCTTTGCCGAGAATGGACGGAACCGTCGGAAATGATGGCCGGATCCGTATCCTGCAGAAAGAGGACAGGGGGATCTATGACGGGATGAACCAGGCGCTCCCCCTGATACAGGGCGTCTATGTATTGTTCTTAAACTGCGGCGACGAATTGTATGACAGCAGAGTGCTGGAACGGGTGGCAGGAGCCATTCGGAAGCGGGAGGGAAAGGAAGGAGAGGGAAAGAAAAAGGCCGGAGGGAGGCCGCGGATCTACTATGGCGACCAGTTTAATACGCTGCAGTCGGTCTATGTACATTCCGCCCCCCGATTGGACGATTTCGCCTGTTATCGCAACGTGCCCTGCCACCAGGTGTGCTTTTACGAAGCCGGTTTGCTTGTCAAAAGGGGGTACGATACGGACTATAGAGTGCGCGCGGACTATGAACATTTTTTGTGGTGTATTTATGAAGAAAAGGCCGAAGCCGTCTATCTAGGACTGACGATTTCCCGGTATGAGGGAGGCGGTTTCTCTGAAACCAAAGAAAACCGGAAACGTTCCGGACTGGAGCACCGGGTAATCACCCGATACTATATGGGACGGACGAAAAGCGCCCTCTTTCGCTTGGTTATGTTGGCCACCCTTGCTCCCCTGCGGACGAAGATCGCCGAGGACCCGAAGCTGTCTAAAGGATACAACACATTAAAATCCGGTATATATGGGCTGTTGTCCCGTAAAGGAGGGAACGGAACATGAGAATCCTGTGGTTATGCAACATCATTCCGCCGGCGGCGGCGAAAGCGCTGGGGTATGAATACAGCGTGCGGGAGGGCTGGATCACCGGAGTGTTGGAACGTTTCCTTGGGGAAAAGAAATCGGAAATAAAACTGGGCATCTGTTTTCCCGCTGAAGGGGAACTTGCAACGTTTGCGGGGGAGGTTTTTCTGCGGACCATGGCCGGAGGAGAAAATGCCGGAGAAAAAAAAGTCTCTCTGTTCGGTTTTGACGAAAATATGAGGATGCCGGAGAACTATGACGAAGGTCTGGAGAGCCGTTTTGCAGAGATTCTTGCAGAATTTTCCCCTGATTTGGTGCATATCTTTGGCACGGAATTTCCCCATGCCCTGGCGATGGTTCGTTCCTTTGGCAGGCCCAAGCGGACGCTGGTGGGACTGCAGGGGATGATCGGGGAATGTGCGAAGAGCTATCGGGCCGACCTGCCCGACAGGGCCTGGAAGCGTTGTACCCTGCGGGATGTATTAAGAAGGGACAGTTTGCGGCAGCAGCAGGAGAAATTCCGGATCCGGGGAGAGCGGGAGCGGGAAGTCCTGAAGGGATGCGGCCATGTGACGGGCCGGACCGGTTTCGACAGGAGTGAATCGCTGGCCTGTAATCCGGGCCTTATTTATCATAAGATGAACGAAACCATGCGTCCCTGTTTTTATGAGGGGAAATGGGAACGGGAGAGATGTCAAAGCCATGAAATCTTCATAAGCCAGGGGGATTATCCGCTGAAGGGGCTTCACTATCTGTTGTGGGCCATGGCGGATATCCGGAGGGAGTTTCCGGATGCCAGAATCCGGGTGGCAGGAATCAGCGTCACTGCATACAGAACATGGAAAGAAAAATTGAAAATATCCGGTTATGGAAAGTATTTGAGGGAGTGCATCCGTCAGTATGGATTGGAAGACTGTGTGGAGATCCTGGGAAAGCTGGATGGAGAGGGAATGAAGGAGGCCTATCTGCGCAGTCACGTATTCGTCTGTCCCTCTTCTCTTGAGAATTCTCCCAATTGTCTGGGGGAAGCCATGCTTTTGGGCGTGCCTTGTGTGGCCTCTCGTGTGGGAGGTATCCCGGATCTGGCGGAGGAGGGAAAGAGCATACTTTTCTTTGAAAAGGGGAATGAGAAGAAATTGGCGGAACGGATCCTGGAAATTTTCCGGCAGGACGGTCTGGCGCAGCGGTTGTCGGAAGGAGCAAGAAAGCGGGCTAGACTCAATCATGATGGCGACGTAAATTATGCCCGGCTGATGGAAATATACCGGGAAATCCTTAGAGGAGCCTCGGACACGTGCCGGGACGGAGGCAGTCTGTGAAGGTGACATTCATTTCTAATTATATCAACCATCATCAGATCCCTTTCTGCGAAGCCTTTTATGGGAAGCTGGGGGCGGATTTTGTTTTCATTCAGACTGAGCCTATGGAGGAAGAGCGGATCCGGATGGGCTGGGCGGTGGACGTGAAGGCTTATCCCTATGTGAGGCTGTTCTATGAAGAGGAAGAGGTTTGTCGGAGCCTGATCAGAGATTGCGATCTTCTTCTGGCCGGATGGATGGAAGATGCATCGTTGATAGTCGAACGGTTGGACAGCGGCCGGCCGGCCATACGGATCAGCGAACGGATTTACCGGGAGGGACAGTGGAAGGCCGTTTCGCCAAGAGGGCTTGCAGCCAAATGGAAGGAGCATATCCGCTACCGCAAAAAACCGGTTTATTTGCTGTGTGCAGGCGCCTATGTGGCTTCCGACTTTGCCCTGATCGGAGCATATCCGGGGAAAAAATTCCGTTTCGGCTATTTTCCGCAGACTCGGGTCTATACGCAGGGGGGAATGGCGGCGGATGGCGCCGGGAATGCGAAGGGAGCCGGACAAAGGGAGGGCAGCAGCCCGACATCCGGTGCGATGCTGCCGGGCAGCCCTCTGGCGTTGAAGGCGCAGGACGGTCCGGTACGGCTTCTGTGGGCCGGGCGGTTGATGCCGTTGAAGCATCCGGAGTATGTGATACGGTTGGCGGCAGATCTGCGTCGGCGAGGATATGATTTCCATATCAGCCTGATCGGGAACGGAGAAATGGAAGAGGAGCTGCGCGGTGGAATCGCCCGGGAGAGTTTGGAAAGCGTGGTGGACATGTATGGTTTCCAGCCGCCCGAAACGGTGCGAGAATACATGGAACAAAGCCATATTTATCTGTTTACCAGCAACCATCTGGAGGGCTGGGGAGCAGTGGTGAACGAAGCTATGAACAGCGGTTGTGCGGTGGTGGGAAGCGCGCAGGCAGGGGCTGTGCCCACCTTGATCCGACAGGGGGAGAACGGTATGATGTACCATCGCGGCCGCTATGAAGAATTCCGGGACGCGGTATATTATCTGATGGAGCATGAGGAAGAACGCAGACGGATGGGGCAGAGGGCCTACGAGACAATTCTCAGGGAATGGAATGCGGAAATTGCTGTGACACGTTGTCTGGATTTCCATCGAAGATGGGAACAGGGAACGATCGGCGGGCCAAAGGAAGGGCCATTTTCTCCGGCGCCGGTTATCTGGCCGGAAAGGAGATGGGGATGACGGAAGAGTTGATTTCGGTGATCATACCGGTTTATAACATCATAGACTGCCTGGAGCGGTGCGTCCATTCGGTATGCACCCAGACCTACAGGCAGTTGGAAATCCTCCTGGTGGATGACGGTTCCACGGACGGGACAGGACGGCTGTGCGATGAACTTGCCAGGAAAGATGGGCGGATTCGGGTTTTCCACAAGGAAAACGGCGGTTCCTCCTCGGCACGCAACCTGGGAATCCGGGAAGCGCGGGGGGCGTACCTGGGCTTTGTGGACAGCGATGATTTCATTGACCCACAGATGTATGAGCGGATGTATGCGCAGATGAGGGAAGGAGACTGCCAGATCGTTCAGATTTCCAGGGATGAGCTGAATGAGGACGGCAGCCGTCGTCCGGATGTATGTATCCCTCCCGAACAGAGGGTGGTGCAGGGCAGTGAAGCGTTTCTGCGTAGCCTTCTCCTCCATAAGGGAGACTGTTCCTTCTGCACCAAACTGATCCCGGTCGCGCTTCTTGGCGACAAAAGATTTCCGGAGGGGGAATTGAATGAGGATTTTTGTCTTCTGGTTCAGCTCCTGGAGGTAACGGAGCGTATCTGTATCTTGCCGGAACAGATGTACCACGTCTATTACCGAATTGGGAGTAATACTAGGAGGAAGGATAGAGATGATTTTTCCCGAGTGTTTGAGGACATTGTACGGAATGCGGACTATGTGGGGGAAGTGGTGCGCCGGCGCTTTCCATCCCTTGAAAAGGAGGCGATACGCTTCGGCCTGTACCAGCGCTTGGACTACCTGCTCCATATTCCGGTCATCCGGATGGTGAATTCGGATGCGTTCTATGTGGGCGTGAAACGCTGGTGCCGTAGGCACCTGGCGGATATGACGGTAAATCCCTATTTGACGGTGAAGCAAAAAATGGATTTGATGCTGCTCACTCTGGCGCCCAGGAGCGTGAGGCGGGTACATGGAGTGCTGATGCGGCTGCGTGAGGCCGGGTGAAGAGCGCTCCTACAACTGAATCTGATTGATAAGGGCTGCATAACACTGCATGGAGGTTAGATTGAGAAATGTCTTTGCAGCCATTTTTCAACCGTGAATTTACGCCTGCTGAAGCGGGAAGAAAGGTTGCCATGAAGAAAAGAACTTATTATATACCCATATTTTATGACTGTCTTTTGACTATGGGTATACCACTAAACGTTGTGTTTGTTGCAGCTGCGGTGGGGATTCGGGAATGGATCAGCTATAAACCAGTTCTTCTTCTGTATGGGCTGCTGGCTGTTCTATATTGGATCGCAGTGCTCGTTCTGGGAGTGGCCAATATCCTGATTTCCTTCCGTCAATACAGCTTGGGAGACGACATATACTGCGTCAATGCCATGTTGATCCT
This sequence comes from uncultured Lachnospiraceae bacterium, assembly GCA_947650005.1. Lineage (GTDB taxonomy): Bacteria > Bacillota > Clostridia > Lachnospirales > Lachnospiraceae > Eisenbergiella. The sequence goes on along the minus strand of CANSTU010000002.1, from coordinate 10,755 downwards.
GAAATATGGACTGGTATGTTTCTTTATCCTGAATTTTCTTGTATTGAGCCTGATTGGAGTGGTAGCTCTGATCGGAAGTAGGGGGACGATTCTCTTCATATTTCCGCTGCTTCTGCCTGTGGTTTTTTTCTGGGTGGCAATCACCTGGCTGCTCATGCTGCCAGGTTCCTTTTACGGAATTCAGGTGATCCGTCTGGGCAAGGCGCAGGGGAGATTCATCCGGGATGGAGAAAAAATACCCGAACAGGGGAAGATAGCTGTGCTTCATGGGATCTTGCAGTTTATATTTCTTCTGGATGTACTGGATGCCATGTATCTGGCGGTGATGAAGTGGAAAATGGGAAAGAAAAGTTCGATTTTGGTGGGAGGGCTTTATGCAGCGTTCCTGGCAGGAATTGCCACCCTTTTTTTCTTTATGGCGAAGTAACTTCTTTATTAGTCAATAACTAACGGCGGATCGGAAGCATTGGTCACCTCATACCAGTTTTCTTCTATGTACAGGTAACATGGGCCGGATTTTATATAATGAAACCCGGTGTATTTTCCGCCGGCCATTTCAAAGGAATAGGCTTCTCCACCCTCTGCATCGCTTGGGGTATTGCCCGCCTCGAACTGTCTGGCCTCCAGCTGAAGGCCGGACATCCAGGTTTTCAGTGAGGCAATAATTACCCTTTTTAATCCCAATGGCCGATATCCTGCAAGGTCAATCCCTTTTGCAGACAATTGGGACACGCAGGAAGCGCGTTCTCGTTCAGGAGCTCTACACGGCTTCCGCAATTGGGACATCCACTTGAATAGGACTGCCCGGTCTCGAGAAGACGCAAAACCGGAACGGCTACGATGGACCGGCATTGACGGCAAGCAGCCATGTGGAAATTAAAATCGAAAAGGGGCGCTGACTCCCCATTCAGGTCTTCATTGATTTTTTCCTGCATACCCGCAGGAAAAACCTTCATCACACGGTTTAGCATGCCGTGCGCCCTGCCGTGGCCGGTTCGGATTTTCCAAGCCCTGTGGCAGGAAGGGCATTTTACTTCCTGAAAAATTCCCATGGTATTATCCATTCCTTTCGGATTGCAAGAGAACAAATGAAGGGGTTAGGGTTAGCATGAAATCTTAAATTTCATGCCCGCTAAAGAGTACAAACGGGAGTTAACGTGAAATCGAAGTTTTGTATAGCTGATTTATCCGCCTGATTTAGCAGGCAGATAAATCAGCATGAATCCTTGTGATCAATTGAGCAGGCTGAGAATGCTTCCGGGCACCTGATTGGCCTGGGCAAGCATGGACTGGCCGCTCTGGAGGAGAATTTGGTTGCGGACATGTTCGGTGATGGCAAAAGCCATATCCGTATCCCGGATGCGGGATTCTGCGGCGGTTAAATTTTCCACCGTGTTGCCTAAGTAGGCAAGGGTGTGTTCAAGACGATTCTGGATTGCGCCGTAATGGCTGCGCATCTCACTGACCCGATTGATGGCGGTATCGACGCTTTCTACAGCCGCGTTGGCGTCTTCCAGAGTGAGGATATTCGTATCGGAAAGCCGTAGGCCGGTGGCATCAAGGCGGAATAAGTCCACATTCACGATATTATTATAGCCTCCCACCAGCAGGGAAATACGTCCGGCAGCCCCGATGGTCCAGCTGCCTACATTGAACGCCGCATCGCTGACAGAACTGCCGAGGATGCTTCCGCCGCCGCTGGCTAGGCTAGGAGCGATTACAGAACCCGCACCGCCCTTGGATGCGACGGAAAGCTGTCTTACAAACGAGACCAAATCCGAATTCGGATTATCAAACAACGCCTCCAGTGAGGCTGAACTGGTTATTTTTCCTCCGGTATGTGTGCTCAACGCCTGATTCAGTGAAGAACCATTTAACAGATCGGCAAAAATGCGATCCATACCGCTCGCGATGCCTGCACTGGTAACGGGTCCGGTTCCGCCGTTAGCGAGATAACCGATATACGCAGCAGCGAGATAACCATGCCCATAGGGACGACCTTTCACATCATAGGATTTCAGATAATTGGCAATGGCGGTATCCTGAGAGCTATCGTTTCCGTCAGCCAGCTGGCCAGCCAGCTGCTCCAGCTTGGCATTCCAGCCCGAGGTAAATCCGCCCCCGGCCAGCTGTGCCGTGCCTTCTGTGAACCATTCCGGAAATTTATCCTGGCCGTTCCTGCCGAACATGCCGTCCGTTAGGGAGTACTGCATGACGGAATGCATCAGTTCATGGGCAATGGTGGATTTCAGAGCTTCCTCGGCGGGAGTGCCGCTCTGGATGGATGCATCCGAAAAATCTGAGGAATCCACGGTGATGCTCATGTTAAAGGGCCTGCCTTGGGAATAGAAGTGAGCCTTGGCATAGGCCACCATTCCGTTGGAACCGTCTATGTACTCGATACGCAGCTCCATATTGATTTTATCCGTTCCGATATCGTTTTTAAAGGTACTGAAGGTATCGAGAATTTGGCTGACAGCATTGGGCACATATTCCGTGGCGATTTTTTCAGCCAACAAATCATAACCGCCGCTGGCCGCGCTTGCTCCTGCCTGAGCGGCATAATTTACTGCTACGCTTCGATTGGTCAGATCCAGCGTGCAGCCATACATGGCGGACAGAGTGATATCCTTTTTGAGCCCTCCATTGGTGAAAAGAGGGACGCCGCTGAACGTGGTGGAGGAACCGATCCGGCCGATCTCATCCTTCAGCGCCTCCATTTCCGAATTCAGCATGGCGCGCTGGGTGGAGGTATAGGTTCCGTTTGCCGCTTGTACTGCCATCCCTTTCATCCGATTGAGCATGGAATGGACTTCCGTCAGAGCGCCTTCCACGGTTTGCACCAAAGAAATACCGTCCTGGGTATTTCTTTTCCCTTGGTTCAGTGCCGTAATCTGTGCGCGCATTTCCTCCGATATGGCAAGGCCAGCCGCATCATCCCCTGCCCGGTTGATTCGATAACCGGAGCTGAGTTTCTCCAAATTCTTTGCCATGGCCTGATCCGTCATGGAAATAATTCGCCGCGAGTTAATTGCGGAGATATTGTGTTGTATGATCATACTTCACCCACCCCTAATATCTGGTCTGGCCAAATCCCCACCGTAAATTTGGCCAGAAATTAAAATTTCATATAAAGAAAAGGCAAGCGAAAACCCTCCCTTTCCGGGGGGGGGGTATTGCCTGCTGATAAAAGCGGTTCAAATGCTCCCTGAGGACACTATTCTTCCCCTCAATATAACGATTCTATATTTACTATATCGGCACATCCGTATATTTCTTAAGAAATAAAAAGGGAATAGTTTCAGATAATCAGATGGAGTTAGCGCCTGATTCTGCCCTGCCCGGAGGAGTCTTGGAGATTGGCCGGTAACAAGGCGCTTGGCCGCGGTTGGCAAAACTGTAATAATTGCAATGCCGGATTTGGTATGATATAATGGGCGATAGCGAGAGGAGCGGGCTCGCTCATTCCTATTCGGCGTGAAACGGTCCGGGTACTGATGGTTTTTACCATACCTAAAAGACGGAACGAAGGCCGGAATGTATAACAGGCCTGTCATTCAGGCAGACTGAGAAAAGGGGACTTAGAGTCTCTGAATTTGTAGAGGGCTGACCTATCCAGGCAGCTATTAACTGTTGCCCAGGGCTGCCTACGATCCGACAATGAAGATGCGCGAAACCGGCGCGGAAATGAGGAAGAAATGCTCGATAATAAGACTATATTGATTACAGGGGGGACAGGCTCCTTCGGTAAATGTTTTACCAAATATGTATTAACCCACTATCATCCGAAGAAAATTATCATCTATTCCAGGGATGAATTCAAACAGTATCTGATGCAGGATGAATTCAGGGAATATGAATCCGCTATGAGATATTTTATCGGGGACGTAAGGGACAGGGATAGGCTGAAAAGAGCTTTTGAAGGGGTGGATTATGTGATCCATGCTGCGGCTTTGAAACAGGTGCCAGCCTGCGAATACAATCCTAATGAAGCGATACGCACCAATATTAACGGTGCGCAGAATGTCATAGACGCGGCGCTGGATACCAATGTGAAAAAGGTGGTGGCCCTTTCCACGGATAAGGCGGTGAATCCGGTCAACCTTTACGGCGGGACCAAGCTGGTGAGCGACAAGCTGTTCATTGCTGCCAATGCCTATGCGGGGATGAAGGATATCAGCTTTTCCATCGTCCGTTATGGAAATGTGGCGGGCAGCCGGGGATCCATTATCCCAGTTTTCCATAATATTATCCAAAATGGGGGAAAGGAGCTTCCCATCACGGATTTGCGTATGACCCGTTTCTGGATCAGCTTAACGGAAGGCGTGGAGCTGGTGATTAAGGCTCTGAAAGAGGCAAAGGGAGGAGAAACCTTTATCAGCAAAATCCCTTCCTTTAAGGTGACGGATCTGGCGGAGGCTATGCTGCCAGGATGTAGTGTGAGGGAAATCGGCATTCGTCCCGGTGAGAAGCTTCACGAGATCATGGTCACCACGGAGGATTCCTTCCATACCTATGAATACGATAAACATTTCATCGTATATCCGCAGGTGGTCTGGAACGATAGACAGGTGCCGGATCTGAGCGGGAAAAAGGTGGAGGAGGGCTTTTCCTATAGTTCAGGAAGCAATAAGGAATGGCTGTCTGTGGAGGATATTAGGAGCCGCCTTGCAAAGATAGACTCCATTTGAGTGCATGCTTTCATGCATTTGGGAGCAAGTGTGAAAGAAGGACACTTTCACACTCCCTGATTTAGGGCATGCTTTGTATGTATATGGGAGCAAGATTGAAATATAAAATTTTCAATTTCGGACTTTGTGACGCTGTGTGTCCCAAAGTTTCCACTGTTTAGAATGCCGTTTGCGCGGCGGAATGAGAGGATAAATGGGAAGGGAAGGAAACGAGATCCCTGCGATGGCAGGCGGGCGGCCGGTTCGGGAAAAGAAGATTTTCTATGGCCACCAGTATCTGGATGAGGCGGATTATCAGGCGGTGCTGGATGTGCTGAAAAGCGAAAGTTTAACCTGCGGCCCGAAGATTGGGGAACTGGAAGAGAAGCTGTGTCGGATGACGGGGGCCAAATATGCCGTGTCAGTGAGCAATGGGACGGCGGCTCTGCATACGGCCTGCCTGGCGGCGGGGATCGGGCCGGGAGATGAGGTGATCACTTCCCCCATTACGTTTGCGGCTTCCGCCAATTGCGTGTTGTATTGCCAGGGAAGGCCTGTATTTGCGGATATCGACGATAAGACCTATAATATCGATCCAGAAAGCGTGCGCAGCCGGATTACGGATCGGACAAAGGCCGTTATCGGCGTGGACTATACGGGGCAGTCCGTAAACTTAAGGGAGCTGAGAAAGATCTGTGAAGAACATCATTTGACTCTGATCACGGACAGCGCCCATTCGATCGGCACGGTTTATGATGGGAAGCCAACTGGTTGCGTTGCGGATATGACGACTTTCAGCTTCCATCCAGTCAAAACGGTGACCTGCGGGGAGGGCGGGGCCATAACCACCAATGATGAAGCACTTTATAAACGTCTCCTGCTGTTTTCCAAACACGGAATCACCCGGGATCAGAGCTTGATGGAGAATGAGCCGGACGGCCCCTGGTATTATGAACAGCTGGAGCTGGGATACAATTACCGGCTGACGGATATCCAGGCAGCGCTTTTGATCAGTCAGCTCGATAAGCTGGATCTATTTGCCGCCCGTAGGAAAGAGATTGTGCGGCGTTATAATGAAGCCTTTTCCCGAATTCCCCAGGTGAGGGTTCAGGAGGAGCTGAAAGAATCGGATACCGTGCGCCATCTGTATATTCTTCGCCTTGTTCCAGAACGGCTGAAGATCAACCGGAGGGAATTCTTTTCTGCTATGGAAGCGGAAAATATCTGCTGTAACGTGCACTATATCCCCACCTATTATTTTCCTTATTATCAGAAACTGGGATATAAGAAGGGGCTTTGTCCCCGTGCGGAGAAACTGTACGATGAAATGCTAACGCTGCCGCTTTATTACGGGATGAGCGACGGGGATGTGGAGGATGTGATCCGTTCTGTGAGCAGGATCGCGGATTACTATGGGAAGGATTGAAGTACGGAATAAAACCTGGATATGGCTGGTGGCCCTAGGAGCGGTTTTGCTCCTGCAGGTGCTTGTAATCGTGTACTTTGGCTCTAGGAAAACGGGTTTTCATGAGGACGAATATTATTCCTTTTACTCCACGAACCGGACTGCGGGCCTGTATGAACCGGATCGGGAATGGATGGATCGGGAAAGTATACGGAAGGAATTTGTGGTGTTGGAGGGGGAGCGGTTCCGTTACGGGCTGATATCTACGGTGCAGTCCTGGGACGTACACCCTCCGTTCTATTATTTTATCCTACATACCGCCAGCTCCCTGGTTCCGGGAATTTTCAGCAAATGGATCGGAATCGGTGTGAACCTGGTGGCATTTATCCTAAATTTTATCCTGCTTGCCCGCCTTACTTTTCTGGTGACAGGGAAAAACAGGGTGTTGACGCTGTTGGTTTCCGCTGTCTATGGCCTGGACGGGATCGCTATTTCCGGAGTGATGTTTATACGGATGTATGAGTGGATGACGGTATTCGTACTGGCCAGCGCCTGCCTTCATGTGCGTGCCATGAGGAGCGGCGATAGAGGATTTATCAGGTTTCTTCTGCCGCTGGCTGCGGTCAGTTATTTGGGATTTTTGACGCAGTATTATTATTTGATTTTCCTGTTCTTTATGGCGACAGGGTTCGTCATCTGGCAGTTGTATGTGGATAGGAAACTAATAAACTGTGTCCGATATGCGGTCTGCTGCCAAGCTGCCGGGATTCTCGCGGTGATTAGCTATCCGGCCTGTTTGTCCCATATTTTCAGGGGATATCGGGGGACGGAGGCCATGGCGGAATTTTTGGATCAATCGAATACCTGGGATCGTCTCCGTTTTTTTGCAGGACTGATGAATGAATATGTGTTTGAAGGATACCTTCCTTTGGCGCTGTGCCTGATGGGAGGAATGGGCGTTTTTCTTCTTCTGTGGAAAAAAAGAACGGGAGAAAAAATATGGGCGGGCGGTTTCGCTGATAGTTCAAACGGCGTGCAGGCTCATCCGCAGGAAAAGGGGGGAAAGGAAGGGAAGGCGGCCTGGCTGCTGTTGTTGTTTGCTTCCTGTGGCTATTTTTTTACGGTTTCCCAGACCGCACTGCTTCTGTATGAGACCTCCAACCGATATCAGCTTCCGATTTATGGCATCGTAATGATGCTGGTTTTGACGGCCCTTTATGGACTGGGAAAAAAGTTAGCGGTCTGTCTAGGATGGGGACATAGGGCTAGGATAGCGGCGTTGTGTGGCCTGGCAGCGGGATTCTTGCTGGGGGATGTGCGCGGGCTGTTGTCGGATAAGGTGCTTTTCCTGTATGAGGAGGATGCGCAGGGGCTTGCGTTCGCCAGGGAAAACGCGTCGGTTCCGGCAGTGGTTCTGTACAATGATTCCACGCCCTATCATGTGTGGTGGCGTTCTCAGGAACTGCTGGAGTATGACAGGGTGTATTTTGCCAGCCAGGCCAATCGGGAGAAGATCACGGATCAGACGATTGCGGGATGTGAACGGCTGATCGTCTATGCGGCGGACTATGATACCCAGGAGGAAAGCCTCGCGATGATCCTGGAATCCAATCCGGGTCTGCGTACCTACAGGCTCGTGGGAAAAGAGCAGCTTTGGAGTATTTATGAATTTGAATAAAAAGGCAGTTGTTTCGGGCGTCTCGGCTGCGGCAGGAAAAGGGAGTGGCTATGAAACTCAGCATTATCGTACCGGTTTATAATATGGCGGCGGATGGAAAACTGGAATATTGTCTAAATTCTCTGGTGGCGCAGACGGTGGAAGACTACGAGATCATTGCTGTGGATGATTGTTCCACGGATGATTCGATGGCTATCCTGCAAAACTACGAATCGAAATATCCCGATCGGTTCCATGCTATTCACTCTGAGGAAAACCTCTGTCAGGGCGGCGCGAAGAATATCGGGATCCGGGCTGCAAAGGGGGACTGGATCGGCTTCATCGACAGCGACGACTGGATAACGCCGGATATGTATGAGAAATTGATCCGTAGGGCGGAGGAGACAGGGGCAGATCTGGTTGGCTGCGATTATTGCCTGACGCAGGAGCATTCCATGCGGGTGGGGCAGGTGGTTCCCAACAATAGGAGGGAGCAGAGCGGCATCCTGAATCGGGAGAAACGGCGCAGCCTGATTCTGGACGGCGGGAGCCTGGTGGTTAAAATTTTCAGACGTTCCATGATCTTGGAAAAGGGATTGTGGTTTCCTGAGCATATTTTCTATGAGGACAATGCGCTGGGAAATTCTTATTTGATCCTGGCAGAGCATTTCGAATATATGCAGGAGCCGATGTATTATTATTATCAACACAATTCTTCCACGGTGCATACCATTTCGGTAAAACGGTGTGAGGATCGATGTGCGGCAGGCAGGCTGATGCTGGAGGAGGCCAGGCGCCATGGCTATTATGAGGAGTACCGGACGGAGCTGGAATACAGTTTCACGCTGCTCTTTTACATTAATACGCTTTTCACCTATATGGCTGGAGTAAAGCGGGCTGGATACGGTTTCGTGCATCGGCTGGGGGGGGAGATGAGAGAGACCTTCCCGGATTTTGAGAAGAATCCTTATTATCTGGAACGGACCCATGCGGAGGAAAAGAAGCTGATCGGTATGCAGCAGCGTTCTACTCTTTTATTCATCTGTTATTATAAACTGCTGTGGGCCTATCGGAAATGGAAAAAGAGGCATTGAATGGAGTATTTCAGGGAAATCGGAAGTTTATATGAAATCGATCCGGCGGCGCTTAAGGACATGCCAAAGGAGGCGTCCATCGTGCACCTTTCCGAGGTAGAGAAATACGGGAAGCGCCATGTCCAATACACGGCATCAGGAAGGGAGGCCATCGCTTTGGCTCTGCAGGCGCTCGAGGAGGAGCGGCCCGGGCTTGCGAAGAGATGCCTTCTTCCCGCTTACATGTGTGATACGGTTTTTTTTCCCTTTGAACGGGCTGATTGGAAAATCTCTTTCTATCATGTGAACCGGAGGCTGGAGGCGGATGGGGAGGAATTAGAACGTCTGGTGGAGGAAATCCAGCCTGGGCTGATCTTTGTCCATGCCTATTACGGTGTAGATACGCTTCGGTCCATCCGGCCTTTCCTGCTTAAGCAGAAAGGCCGGGGCGTATACATCATGGAGGACGTGACCCAGTCCTATTACCTGGAAGGCGCGGGCTGTGAAGCGGATTATGTGGTGGGAAGTCTGCGCAAATGGTATCCGATACCGGACGGAGGCTTCGTGGCGTCGGATGGATATCTTCCTTTGAAGGAACTGCCCCTGGAGACGGAATTTACCGCTAGTCGGTTGGAACTGCAGGAAGAAAAATGGAAGTATCTGAACGAAAGGAAAGAAGTGCAGGAGCGGCAGGCGCAAAAGGAATCCTATCTGCAAAAAAACCGGGAGACGGAACGACAGCTGGACGATTATGCAGGAGTGCGCGGGCTGTCAAGGGAGGCGGCCTATCTGCTACAGAGGGCGGATGAGGCGGTATGCAGGCAAAGGCGGCGGGAGAACTGCGCGTTTCTGTATGGCGTGCTTGCGGGAAAGACCCAGGCGGTTCCTATTCTGGAGACGGGAAGGGATGCCGCGCCTCTGTATTTGGCGGTGTATACACCGCGGCGGGAGGAATTGCAGTATTTTCTGGGAAAAGAGGATATTTACGCTCCGATTCTGTGGCCCTTGGGACAGGAAAACAGAGAATGTCTGACCGGAGAGGAGCGATCTATCTATGAGCATATGCTCGCCCTGCCCATAGATCAGCGGTATGGCAGGAGTGATATGGAGCGTGTGGCGGAGGCGTTGGAACGGTTTGAGCGTGCGGCGGCCTCCGGGGATGCGGAGGAACGGAAAAGACGGGCAGGGAAGAATGCGGGACAGGCTGGACAGGAGGGAGAGACGTTCAAAGGGGGAAGGATGGATACTTCTGAAAAGGCGGCGCCGGAAGCCTGGCGCGGTGTGCCGCAGGAAACCATTGGTATCCGGGCGGATGCCAACGATACGGTTGCCACGGGCCATATCATGCGCTGTATTACCATTGCAAAGAAGCTGGTTCAGGCAGGCCGGCGGGTGGTTTTCTTCGTGGCGGATGGCTCCGCAGAGGAAATGCTGGATCGGGCCGGGATGGAGTCCATTTGCCTTCATTCGGATTGGCAGAGGATGGAGGAAGAAACGGAGACCCTGCGTAGAAAATTACGGGAGCAGGGCTGCCGGAAGCTTTTGGTGGATTCCTACCAAGTGACGCAGGGCTATTTTGAGAAGTTGCGGGATACCTGTCGGCTCATCTATTTGGACGACTGTTTTGAGGCGGTATGGCCGGTGGATCTTCTGATCAACTATAATGCCTATCATGTGAGGTTTCCTTACCGCAGGGCGTACGTTGACAGAGCGAAACTGCTGTTGGGAACGGCCTATGTGCCCCTGCGAGAGGAATTTGACCGAAGGAGGAAGGGGAAACGCGCCGCACAGGACGGAAAATTCCATGTACTGCTCAGCTCCGGCGGAGGAGACCGGTACGGCGCCCTGGAAGGGATCCTTTCCAGAATCTTCCCACCGTCCGAAGGACGGTGTATGTCCGAAGGACGGTGTATGTCCGAAGGACGGTGTATGTCCGAAGGACGGTGTATG
>CANSTU010000001.1 GCA_947650005.1 uncultured Lachnospiraceae bacterium | reverse complement strand
TGGCCTTCCCTTCTCCCAGCGGGGCCAAAGCGTGTTGCTTTCATGTGCAGCCCGGGAAGGGCCGGCGGGGCAGGGGCAACCAACCAGTCTTTCGGGCGGCTTAAGGAGAGGACGAATGGGTAGGATAAAGGATATGACGGAAGGCAGGCCCGGTAAATTGATCCTGGAGTTTGCCCTTCCGTTGATGCTGGGGAATGTGTTCCAGCAGCTTTATACATTTGTGGATACATTGGTGGCGGGGCGCGCCCTGGGTATGCATGCCTTGGCGGCCCTTGGGGTTACGGAATGGATTACGTTCCTTCTGTTCGGATTTGTGCAGGGAGTGACTCAGGGATTTTCCGTGGTGATTGCCCGCTGTTTCGGTGCACAGAGGGCTGGAATGCGTCGGGAGAGGCTGGAAGCCGGGGAAGATGGTTCGTGTAGGCAGGCCGTTTTTATGGGGGCATGCCTATGCGGGGGGATGGCTGCGCTTTTTACTGTTTTAGGGGAAATGGCCGTTTCCCCCATTCTTTTTTGGTTAAAAACGCCGCAGGAAATCAGAGGGCTGTCAGAAGCCTATCTGAGGATCCTATGCGGGGGAATTCCGATTTCCTTCTGCTACAATTATCTGGCGGCCGTCCTGCGGGCGTTGGGGGACAGTAAAACGCCGTTGCAGGCCATGACGGCATCGTCCGTATGCAACATTGTGTTAGACCTCATATTCGTCTGCGTATTGGGCTGGGGGATCCGGGGGGCGGCTGCCGCGACTGTGGCGGCTCAAGCGGTCGCCGCCCTGTTATGTTTCTTCCAGACAACGCGGTTGCCCTGGCCTGCATCGGAGCGTGGATGGCGCAGGATAAACCGGAGGCTGTTGGGAGATGAACTGAGAATGGGGATCCCTATGGGGCTGCAGAGCTGCATTACTGCGACGGGCGGGCTTGTGGTACAGGCGGTAGTAAACGGCTTCGGAGTGGTTTTCTTGGCGGGATATACCGCGGCCAACAGAATATATGGTCTCTTGGAAACGGCTGCCTCTTCTTATGGATATGCTATGGCGTCCTATGCGGGACAGAACCAGGGGGCGGGGAATGGAAAACGGATCGATGAAGGGCTGCGCGTTGCGCTGCAAATCGGCGTTGTCACGGCTGGGCTGATGTCGGCGATCATGGTGTGCTTCGGAAAAGGAATCCTGGATTGTTTCCTTACTGGGGATTCGGGCACGATTCGTATGGCTGGGGAGGCGGGCTATCGTTTTTTATGCGTGTTGGCCCTATTTTTCCCCCTCTTATATGTGCTGTATATCATCCGTTCCTGTGTGCAGGGCATGGGAAATGCGTTCTGGCCCATGCTCTCCAGTATGGTGCAGCTTTTCATGCGCGTCTCCTGCGCCGTAGGGCTTACGGCCCTGATCGGGGAATGGGGGCTTTACTGCGGGGAGGTATTGGCCTGGATGGGGGCGGATATGCTTCTGGCAGTCGTCTATCAGAAGATGAAGAAAGATTGACACTTCATTTCAGCCTCCCTGATTTGCATGCGCGCCGTAGAGCATATCGATGGGCGTATGCCTGGAAATGAGTCAAAATCCTATGCTGGAAGCAGCATAGCAGGCAGATCCAGCAATGTGCCTACAGTATGAGAGACATGAAAATTCCGGCGGCAGAGGTTTCTGTCGCCGGAACCGTTCATAGGCCGGCCCGCAGGCTTGGCCTTTATTAGATAACAAAGAAGGTACAGGTGCCTGGAGCGAGTTCCACCGTTCCGGCAGCCTGCACAGCAGGCTTCATCTCGGGAAGGATATTTCCTTCCTGGAGGGTGAGCGGCTGGCCGTTCAGTGTCATTACCGTCGAACGCATATTCCCATCCTGCCCGCAGAGCGTATAGCGTTCGGCATCCTTGGGCAGTTCCACCGTGGTGGTATCGGTAAAGGAATTATTGATGATGAGGTATACGAATCCCTCTTTCTGGTCCTTGCGGGAATGTACATATACATGGGCCCCTTCACGGACGGGTTGTTCCGCATCGTAGACGGTGGTGCCCATCAGGCGGTTCCAGAGCAGGACGGCGAAATAGTTGGGCCTGGGATCGAATACCTGACGGGCAAGGAACCCGTAATCCGAGGAAGCCAGCGTGTTGTGGAAGATCACGCCGTCCGTAACCGAGGCAAATCCGCCCAGCTCGTTGAGGGTGCGGAAGACATCCAGGTAGGTGGAAGCCCAGGTGTCACCGCCGCCGCCCGCATCGCCGGACTCTGTGACCCACATCGGTGCGCCGGGGCAGTATTTATCGCGCATAGGCGCATAGGTGCGGGCGAAGTTGATGGCAGTGGCCAAGTAGGGCTCGCTGTTCGCCTCTTCAGCCTGCCAGTGTCCGGCCGGCATGACTGAGGCGAGACGCTCTGACAGCCCGTTATAATAGTGATAACTGAATACGTCCAAAGGTTCGCTGGTTCCTTCCAGCAGGTCTGCACAGTTGCAGGTATTCCTGGTGAGCTGTTCCACGCCGCCGGTTTTCCCCCCCATTTTGCCGAAAGAAACGTTATCTCCGCCGGTGGTGCTGGGCCCTACGCAGATGCATTCCGGATAATTGGCCCGCAGCCAACGGAAGAACAGATCCTGGTCGCGGCGGTAGTGGGCGGGCGTATAGCCCTTTGGAAATCCGGTATCCTCCATCATGTTCGGCTCGTTAGCGAACTCCGCGGCATTGATGGGTACGCCGTACTCCTTGCTCAGGGAAAAGAGCTTCTCAGCCTCCGAGGGATTCCAGGGTTCCTCTGCGGAATGCAGGCCGGGACAGTTGGCCACGGAGACGATTAGCTTGGCGCCGATGGCTTTCACAAAGTCCAGGACGCCGATCCACTGTTCCTTTGTCAACACGTTCAGATAGCCTTCCGGAACCTTCCCACCCATGGCTCCGTCAAAGTCATAATATGTCTTGGTAGCCCATGTACCCGATACGCGTACCCAGGCAGGGCCCAGCTGTGCAGCCAGACTGCGCAGCTTTCCATTGTAGAGGTCGATGGGAGGGTAGACCTGCATGAGATCCTTGTACATTGCCGCGATGCCCTCGGAAGAGGGTTCCACATAGAAGACTTCTGTTCCGGCTACTTGCTCCGGCGTATATGCCTTCCAGAATGTGCCGCCGGTGACCTCGGCAAATTCCACATTGTAGGACATCATCATCGGATCAACCTGACGCAGGGGTTTCAGGCTTTCCGGTGACAGTTTGATGTGTTGAGACATAGCATTTCCTCCTTTTCATGCTTTATTGAATACATGCTTATCGAGACGGTCCATGGCTTCCACCACCAAAGAATGGGGAACGGCCAGGTTCATGCGGATGGCATAAGGCCTGTGGAACGGCCGCCCATCCTGCCAGATGACGCCGACGCCAATGCCGGAGCGGATCAGCTCGTCCATATCAGTGTTGTGAGCCTTACACCATTTCTCGCAGTCAAGATAGAGCATGTAGGTTCCCTGTGGCTTTGCCAGCTCCACGCCTTCGAAGTGTTCACAGATGTAGCGGTAGGCGTAATCCACATTTTCCGTGAGCACCTCACACAGCTCGTCCACCCACGCGGCTCCCTCCGGCTGATAGGCGCCGATAAGCGCATGCATGGAAAGGACGTTCATGCTGTTATAATGCGACAGGCCTGACTGCTTACGCACCCTGTCACGCAGATAAGGATTGTAAATAATATGATAAGAACCGATCAGGCCGGCCAGGTTAAAGGTCTTGGTGGGAGCATAGACGGCAATGGTCCTGTTTTTGGCGTCCTCGCTGACGGACTGGGTGGGAATATGAGTATGTCCGCCCAGGATCAAATCGGACCAAATCTCATCCGATACCACCACACAGTCGTTCCGGGCATAGACTTCCATGGCGGCCTGTATCTCTTCCCTTTCCCAAACCCGTCCGCTGGGATTGTGGGGGGAACAAAAAATGGCGAAGTGAATATGATGCTCTTTGATCTTTTGCTCCATATCCTCATAATCCATGCGCCATATTCCCTGTTCATCCCGCTTCAGATCGCTGTGGATGATCCGCCGTCCATTGCCCTCCAGGGTGCCCGTAAAGCCCACGTACGTGGGAGAATGCAGAAGCAGCGGTTCGCCGGGAGCGGTAAAAGCCTGGACGGCGGAAGCCACACAGCCCAGAACGCCGTTTTCATAACCAATCGCCTCTTTGGTAAGGCCTTCCACGCCATGACGGCCTGCCTGCCAGTCTATGATGCTGTCATAATACGCTTGGCTGGGGTTAAAATAACCGAAAGCAGGGTGAGCCAACCGATCGGCCACTGCCTTTTGAATGGAAGGCGCGGTCGCATAATTCATGTCCGCTACCCACATGGGGATCTTGGAAAATCCCTCCGCCACTTGTGCATCTGGGAAAGGGATCAAATCCACAGCAATGGAATCCTTTCCCTGTCTGTCAATGATGGAAGTAAAATCGTATTTCATTTTTCCTCGCATTCCGCCGCCCAAGGCGGCAATTCGTTTGTACCAATCCCTGTGTTCCTATGTATTGTTTCTATTATAGCATCATAGCATAAAGAAATGAATCTATTTTTCACGATGAATACGGTAATTTTGCGTGCTGTTTGGGATGAGCGGAAACCGAGAAGCGGGGGGACCGGAAGGGTGGCGCCGGACGGCAGATGCTTGGGTTTGGGTATGGGGATTGTTTTGGAAAAGCTTCTGAGACTTTGGTGCGGCTTCTAAAGAGAATCCGGCCCTGCTTCATTGCGGAGGGGCGTTGTTTGACGAGCGAAGCGAGGAGTTTAGCCCCAGCCGGAATGTCCGAAGCAGGGCCGGATCCTCTTTAGAAGCCTCCCAAAGTCTCAGCGTTTTTCCAAAACAATCCCCATGCCCAAACCCAAGCATCTGCCGTCCGGCGCCACCCTCCCGGTCCCCCTGCTTCTCGGTTTCCGCTCATCTGTCTTCCCTGGAAAGGGATCTTCCGCGGAAAACATCCCATCAGTTTCAAATCGCTGACTTGCGAAAGCCAGAAAGCCATGGTAAGATAAGTATGCCGATCGGAAAATAAAACGCCTGAGGCTGCTTTTGGCCAAACGCCAAAATAATATCAGAGCGGAAGGAAAATAGAAACAGTGCAGGGAATAAACAGGGAAAAAGCGTCCGCATTCTGGAAGCAAAACCAGGTCTGGATACTCGGCGCGTTTGTGGGAATCATCACATTTATAAGCATCTATGGAGTACAGGTGCTGAATGTCACTTATATAGATTGGCTACTAGGAGGCGGGAACTTAACCCAGAATTACCTAGGCTGGTGCTTCTATCGGAGCAGCGATTGGATATTTCCTGTCGGATTGATGGACGGGATGACTTACCCCAATGAAGTTTCCGTGATCTATACGGATTCGATTCCCCTGGCGGCGGTATTTTTCAAATTGTTTCGCGGGATACTTCCCGGCAAGTTCCAATATTTTGGATTATGGGGGATGCTGTGTTTTGGGGCCCAGGGGGCCTTCGGCGCCCTTCTGATCCATGATTATGTGAGAAAAAAGGCAGAGGCTGTTGTGGGAAGCCTTCTTTTCGTAATTACGCCAGTGATGCTTGCCCAGGTGACGGTGAACCTGGCCCTGGGCGCACAGTGGCTGATTTTGTGTTCTTTTTATCTGGGAATACACAGAAAGGAAATGACAGGGAGGAAAAGCGCCTGGCGATGGGGGCTTTTGGGAGCTTTGGCGGCAGGGAGCCAGTTGTATTTTATTCCGTTGTGCGGCTTTGTGCTCCTCAGTTTTTTGCTGGCGGATGTGATCGGCAGGAAACGGTTCAGCCAGGATTTGGCAGGGCTTTTGTCATATCTGGGGGCGTCCGTGGGCACGGTGGCTTTGTTGGGTGGGTTTTCCCATGTCCATATTCCGGATATGCCTTCGCTGGAGCAGGCCGGGTTTAACTTAAACGGGCTGCTGAATCCCCAGGGTTGGTCCCAGATGCTGCCCAGCCTTCAGATGTGCGGGTCCAAGGCGGAGGAGGGATTGGCCTTTCCGGGAACCGGTGTCCTTCTGACGCTGGCGGCAGGAGCGCTGGCTTGGCTGGTTCATGTTTTGTACCGTTATTTAGTGAAAAAGGAAAAGCCGGGATTTCGCCCCGATTGGAAGAAGAAAGAGAATGGATTGGCCTGGCTGATCCTGATCCTGCTGTGCCTGGCGGTGTCGCTTTCTCCCAGAGTGGCCTGCGGGGCGGAGGTGGTCATGCGGATCGGCGTCCCTGGATGGCTTCTGGGGTTGTGGCAGCGGGTATCCTGCTGCGGCCGTTTTATCTGGCCTGTGGTTTATCTGATCATCCTGTGCAGCGTGGTGTGGATGGAGAAGGAGATGCCCTGGGAAGCCATGGCGGCGGTGCTGCTGGTAGTCTTTTCAATGCTTCAGGTGGCGGATGGAAAGTGGCAGCTCATGCAGCGTCAGGTGCAGTTCAGCACGGACTATGAATATGAAAGCCGGCTAAAGGATGATGCGTGGGAGCAGTGGGCGCAGGATCCGGAAATCAAGCATATGGTATTTGTCTCATATATGGTGGACGATAGGGAATTGATCTACGAGCTGAGCACCTATGCGGCGGAAAGCAAAATGACGGTGAATGATTTCGTCACTTCCTGTCCTACGGTCCGCACGGCGGCTTCAGAGGATCTTTTGGAGGCCCTGGCGGAGGTGAGAAGGGATACGCTGTACATCTATAAAAAAAGTGACAGCAGTTACTGTATTGATCCCCGCATGGAATATGTGGAAGCAGACGGTTTGATCGTGGGGACAGCGGCGGATTGACGAAAGGAAGCCGGCGCTGTGTTGATATAACGTTTGAACGCGTGTCCGAGATGCATTTCCGTAATCGAAAGACACGTTTTGGACCATGGAACGCAGGAAAGGAACGGCGCAAATGGAGGAAAAGGAAGATATTCTCAGAGGAATGTTCGCGAAGATGCCCAGGCACATCAAATGGTGCCTGATCAGCGGCGTGCTTTCGGGCATTCTGATTCACGCCTATATGCTCACCAATAAACTGCCGAACTGGGATGACATTAACAATGTGGGCGGCTTCGCGGTGGGGTCGGAGTTTGGACGGTGGTTTTTAAAATATGTCCATCATTTGGACGGGATCTGGAGCGTGCCATGGCTGAGCGGCCTTTTTGCCATCGGGATGATCAGTGTGGCGGCCTGCATGGTTTTGTCCGCCCTGGACCTTAGAAGCATTACCTCGGCGGTGCTGGTGCCGCTCATGATGTTGTCGTTTCCCAGCATGTGCAGCTTATTTACGTTCATGTTCACCGCTGACTGTTATGCAGTGGGGATCCTGCTGGCGTGTACGGCGGCTTGGCTGATTCGCAGATACCGGTATGGTTTTGTGCCGGGAATCGTGCTTTTGGTGCTGGGAATGGGAATCTATCAGGCCTATCTGTGCCTGGCACTGGGAATCCTGGTGTGCGGGCTTTTTCTGGATATGCTGCCGGAGGAAGCGGAAGCGGGTAAGATCTTCCGGAAGGGGGCGGCGACCTTTCTGATCCTTCTCGCCTCGGTGGTAGTCTATACGTTGGTATCGAGGGCGATTTTCCCGGAGCTGGAAAGCTATAATGGGTTGAATAACATGGGAAAAATAGACCCAGCGCGCCTGCCGCGCCTGATTCTGCGCGCCTACAAGTACGTGGCGCAATATTTCCTCTTATCCCCCTATTCCTATGTGACCGGCTTCGCAGGGATCCTAAATGGGCTGTGCTGTCTGCTGTCTGCAGGGTATGTGATCGCCTATTTTGTGAAAAATAAAAGATGGAGGAAGCCATGGGGAGCCGTGCTATACCTTTTCCTGGCGGCAGCTATCCCCCTTTCCTTGGGTTCCATTATTATCATGGCGCCGGACGCCAGCGTAAGTCTGCTGATGCTCTATCAATACCAGCTTTTATACGTGTTCGTGGCAGCTATGCTGGAAAAGAGCTTGGAGCAGGAGGAAGGCCTTTTGGGGAGGACGGGAAGGAAGCGTCTGGGCCGGGCTGTGGGAATTTTTATCGTCGGTACGCTGCTTTTGGTGGGATATGAGAATTTCGTGGTGATAAACCAGGCCTATTTTCGGATGGGGATTGCTTATGAACGTTCCTATGCCTGGTACAACCGCGTGATGGAACGCATTGAGGCCACGGAGGGGTATCGGCCGGGAGACCCCTTTGCACTGATCGGGGAATATGGTTTGAGTGAGACGCCGGACCTGTTGGGAAGCTATTCCATGGATGGAGAACGGTTCGACGATCTGTCCGGGGTGGCCAGGGAGACAGGGATGCTCACTAGCGGCGTGCGCCATAATTTCATGAGAACCTATATCGGGGTGGAAATGCCTGAGGTGACAAAGGAGACGCAGGAAGCGATCCGCGCGTCGGAGGAATATCGCTCCATGCCTGCTTATCCGGCGGATGAGTGCGTCAAACAGATCGAAGGCGTATGGGTGGTGAAGACCTGCGAGGAAAGCATAACTGGGCCATGACGATATCCCGGCCGAAAGCGGTAATGAGAGGAAGAGCATATGCGAAAAATAATAAAAAAGATGAACGTCCTGCTCGACAGGAAGCAGAAAGCCAAAATGGGAGGAATCATCGTGTTGATGTTTTTCGGCGCCCTGTTGGAGGCGTGCAGCATCGGGCTGGTCATTCCTCTGATAGAAACGCTGCTCAACCCGGAAAGGTTGACCGGGGAAGGGTATTTGGGGGATCTCTATCGCTTTCTTGGGATGGACAGCACCTCTCAGTTTACGATCCTCATGCTGCTTTCCATTATCGCTGCCTTTGCTCTGAAAAATATCTTCCTTTATTTTCAGAATGTGGTGCAGCTGCGGTTCGTATATACAAATCAGTTCGCCACCTCCCGGCGCATGATGATCAATTTCATGCAAAGGCCTTATGAATATTATCTGAATGCGGATACCTCCGTGATCCAGAGAAGCATCACTTCGGACGTGAACAACATGTATGGACTGATCCTCGCCAGCCTGCAGCTGGTGAGCGAGCTGATCATGTTCGTAATCCTGGTGGGTGTGCTGATGACCCGGGACCCTTTCATGATCATAACGGTGGCAGCCCTGCTGGTGGTGGTTCTTCTGCTGATCAAGAATGTGCTCAAGCCCATCATGAAAAAGGCTGGGGAGGAAAACCAGGATTATTACAGCGGCTTGTATAAGTGGATTGACCAGTCTGTCATGGGAATCAAGGAAATTAAGATTGCCAACCGGGAAAGCTATTTTATCAATGAATACGCCAAATGCGGCGCGGGATACGTGAACGCAGTGCAGAAGTATAATATTTTCAATTCTACCCCCAGGCTTTTAATCGAGACGGTCTGCATCGCTGGGTTGGTGCTGTATCTGATTTTTCAGATCATGGCGGGGAAGGATATGACCCAGATGATCACCCAGATCGGCGTCTTCGCCGTGGCCGCCATGCGGCTTCTGCCCAGCGCGAACCGGATCAACAACCATTTGACTTCCATCTCATACTTTGAGCCCTTTTTCATGGGCGTAAGCGACAACCTTCAGGAGGAAATCAACGACGATAGCGTGAACTATGACGCACAGGCCTATTTGGAGAAAAAGCGGGCGGAAAAGCTGCCTGTGCAGGAGCAGATCGAACTGAAAAATATCGTATACAAATATCCTAATACGGATGTGCTCATCTTCGACCATGCGCACATGGAGATCCCTGTGGGAGCGTCCGTGGGTGTGGTGGGAACCTCGGGATCGGGAAAAACTACCATTATCGATATTCTTTTGGGCCTTTTAAAGCTGCAGGAGGGGAGTATCTTGGCGGATGGGGTGGAGGTGCGGGAGCATTATGAAGGATGGCTGCGCAACATCGGTTATATCCCCCAGTCAATTTTCATGATCGATGCATCGATCCGCAAAAATGTGGCCTTTGGGGTGCCGGAAGAAGCGATCGACGATAACAAGGTGTGGCAAGCGCTGGAAGAGGCACAGCTAGACGGGTTTGTCCGCGGCCTTCCAGAGGGACTGGATACGAGCATAGGGGAACGGGGAATCCGTATTTCCGGCGGCCAGAGGCAGAGAATCGGCATTGCAAGAGCATTGTTCGAGGATCCGGAAGTGTTGGTGCTGGATGAAGCTACCTCTGCACTGGACAACGAGACGGAGGCGGCGATTATGGATTCCATCAATCGTCTCCACGGGCGCAAGACGCTGATCATCATTGCTCATCGCCTGCAGACCATAGAGAAGTGCGACATGGTCTACCGGGTGGAGGACGGGAAGGTGGAAAGGGAACGCTGATGGCAGAAACCGGGAAAAGACAGGCCAATTTTGAATTGCTTCGCATTCTGGCCATGCTGATGGTGGTAAGCATGCACTTTCTCTCCCACACGGGAGGGCTCCCAGTGGCGGAAAAAGGGCGGGTTCCGGATGGGCGGGAAACTGCCGGCGTGCTGGTGGAATCCTTCTGTATTGTGGCGGTTAACGTGTATGTGCTCATCAGCGGGTATTTTCTGTCACAGAAAGGGTTTTCCTTCCGACGCCTCCAACGGCTCTGGTGTCAAATCCTTTTCTACACTTTGTTGATTCCTGTGGGCTTGACAGCGGCAGGGGTGCTTTCCGTGGCGGAGCTGCTGAATCCTTATCATGTGTGGAACTGTTTGTTTCCGGTTCAGTCTGGCCATTACTGGTTTGTGACCGCCTATGTGGTATTGCTGTTGTTCAGCCCGCTGCTGAATGCGGCGGTACGCGCCATGAGCGCAAGGCAGCTGCGGATCGCCATTGGCGCATTGCTGGCATTTTTCTGTCTGGGAAAGAGCTTGAGCGTCCTGCCTTTCGCTTCGGACCGATATGGATATGATTTCGGTTGGTTTATCTGCCTCTATCTGACGGGAGCTTGTATGCGTAGGCACGGGGGCGCGCTGCTGGGTAGGAAAAAGAGGTGTGCCCTGCTTTATGCGATCTCTTGCCTGTTGGTGGCGGGAAGTGAGCTGTTCAGCCTATGGCTATGTGGCTGCAGAGGGATTCTGGAGTATTATGCCACGGTTCCTTTTCACTATAATTATCTGTTCGCCTATACGGGGGCGTTGGGGCTGTTTTGCCTGTTTGCAGGGCTGCGGATCCCTGCGGGGAAGGTTTCCGGATGGATTTGCCAGGCCTCCCGGGGGGCTTTTGGGGTCTACCTGATCCATGAACACGTGGATATCAGCGGCCGATGGACGGAATGGATCCTAGGGGAACCTTCCTGCCATACGGCGGGATATTTGATTCAGATGACGGAAAGCGTCCTATTCTTATTTCTGTTGTGTATCTGTATCGATCTGCTGCGAGGCAGACTGTTTGAACTGGCAAAACAGGGACTGGAAAAGACCAGGTTGGGCCAGCGGGTGTCGGCCACTCTGGCGAGACTGGATTCCTGTATGGAGCAAAGATAAGGGGACACAGAAGCCTATGAAACAAAGAATGAAGGGAATAACGGGTAAACTGGCGCGGCCTGCAGAGCGGTTTCTTTTCCCGGCTGTTTTGCTGATTTATCCGCTGTTGTGGGCGGATCAGGGAATTGAGCTGGCGGACTCCATGTACAGCCTGACCAATTTCCGCTTTTTCCCCCAATTGGAGGGCACCTGGATGGTGGCCACCTACCTGGCCAATGTGATGGGCTGGCTTCTGATGAAGCTTCCCTTTGGAGGCACGCTTTTGGGAATCAGCTTTTACACCAGGCTGATGATTAGCGCCATGGCGCTTTTATCCTATTATTTTCTCAAGGGAAAAATGCCCGCATCGGCCGCTTTTCTGGGGGAGATTCTGGCTATCAGTTTTTGCTGGTGCCCGTCCACGATTCTTTATAATTATCTCACCTATTTTCTTTTCCTCCTAGGAAGTATCCTTCTTTATAGGGGGCTGATCTGGGAAAGAAAGGGGCTTCTATTGGGAGCGGGAGTCTGCCTGGGCCTGAACGGGATGGTGCGTCTGCCCAACCTGGCGGAGACGGCTTTGATCCTGGCTGTCTTTTATTATGGCAGGCTGGCCAATCAAAAAATGGATGAGGTGTGGAAGAATGTAGGAGTGTGTGTGGCTGGATTTCTAACAGGATTTCTGGCGGCTTTCGCCCTGGTCTGCATACAGTACGGGCCTGGGGCCTGGTTTGGGATGTTCACGAGCCTGGCTGGGTATTCCGCCACGGATGAGAGTTATTCCCCTTTTTCCATGGTCACTTCCGTTCTCAAGGCTTATGAAGGCACGCTGATCTGGGCCATGCTTCTGGGAAGCTGTATTTTGGCGGGATGGATTTTCTTCCGTCTACTCCCTCCGAGGTTCCATAGGGCTGGAAAAGCGGTCTATTGCATATGCATCCCTGTTCTGCTCCGCCTGTTTTGGGGGCGGGGAATGTTCACCTTCACTTATTATAACTACAGGAGTATGTATGAATGGGGAATGCTCCTTTTATATCTGATCCTTCTTTCATGCCTCTTTGTGATGGCGGATGCCGGCCGTTTCCGGCGCGATCGTCTTCTGGCGCTGATGGTGCTCCTGTCTGTGGCGGTCACGCCCCTGGGCAGCAACAACGGCACCATGCCCAGCCTGAACAACCTGTTCCTCGCAGCCCCCTTTGCGTTGGGGGCATTGGGCCAAGGGTACGTGCGGTATGGGCGGCGCCCTCTCTTTTTCCCGGCGGTGGCCATAACCGTGACGGTCCTGGCTGTAACTGTGGTGCAGGGAATCGGTTTTCGCGCCCGTTTTGCTTTCGGTGACGGAATTTACGGAGAAAAAAGGGATGCAAAAGTGGATAACAGTGATATACTGATAGGCATGAGGACGAAGGTGTGGAATGCGGAGAACTTGAGTGGCTTGCTTGATTTTATGGAAAACCAGGAAGAGGCGGCGGATAGCTTGTTGCGTCTAGCTGATCAGGACAGGAGAGGGCAGGAACCGTCATCTGCTGCGTCGCTCATCACCTTTGGAAATGCGCCTGGCCTTCATTATCTGCTGGATCTCGCGCCTGCCCTCACCCATAGCTGGCCAGATCTGGATACCTATCCTTCGGATCAGATGAAAGTGGAACTGGACGAAGCGGCCCTGCTTTCTCAAAGGCCCCTTATCATCCTATATCAGGAAAACGGGAGGGATCTGGAAGAGGAGATCGCGCAGTCTCTGAGCACGGAAAAACAGAAAAAGTGGCGGTATCTTCAGGACTTCCTGCAGGACGGCGGGTATACGTTGCTCTATGAAAACGAAGGATTCCAGGTCTTCGGATAGGGTGCGCCAGGCGCAAGGATGGAGAGCCGCCTACAGCGGAAGAATGAGAGGAAAACCCTGATTTGAGTGCGTGCTAAAGCACGCAGATGGGAGCAAGAATGATACGATTTAATGTGCCACCCTTCACGGGAAAAGAGATGGATTACATCCGCCAGGCGGTGGAGAATCAGAAAATCTGCGGAGACGGGGAGTTTACCCGCAAATGCAGCGAATGGATTGAGCGGCGCACAGGGACGGCGAAATGCTTGCTCACCACCTCCTGTACCCATGCTACGGAGTTGGCGGCGCTCCTTTCTGGCGTGCAGCCCGGGGATGAAGTGATTATGCCTTCGTTCAATTTTGTGTCCGCTGCGGATGCCTTCGTTCTGCGGGGAGCCGTTCCGGTGTTCGTGGATATCAGGCCGGACACCATGAATATAGACGAAAATCTGGTGGAGGAAGCCATTACGGAGAAAACCCGGGTGCTTCTGCCCATCCATTATGCAGGGGTAGGAGCGGAGATGGATAAAATCTGCGAAATTGCCAGAAATCATCATCTGATGGTAATCGAAGATGCGGCCCAGGGTATGATGGCTTCCTACAAAGGGAAGGCGCTGGGAACGCTGGGGGATTTCGGCTGCTTCAGCTTCCATGAGACGAAGAACTACAGCTGCGGCGAAGGCGGTGCGCTTCTGATCCAGGACGAGAAGGACGTGGAGGCGGCGGAGATCATTCGGGAGAAGGGAACGGACCGGAGCAAATATTACCGGGGACAGGTGGATAAATATCGTTGGCAGAACTATGGTTCCAGCTATTTGCCCAGCGAATTGAATGCTGCTTATCTCTATGCCCAGCTGGAACTGGCGGAGGAAATCAACGAAGCCCGGCGGGGCTTGTGGCAGCTCTATTGGGAGGAATTAAAGCCCTTAGAGGAGACGGGGAGGATAGAACTTCCCTATATCCCTGACCATTGTACCCATAACGGGCATATTATCTATATAAAAACTGGGGATATGGAGGAGAGGACGGCGTTGATCGATTTCCTGAAGAAAGCGGATATTCTCGCGGTGTTCCACTATGTACCTCTGCACTCTGCGCCCGCGGGTCTCCGGTTCGGCCGGTTCCATGGAAAAGACCGTTACACCACCAGGGAGAGCGAACGGCTTCTGCGCCTGCCCATGTATTACGGTCTGTCGGAGGAACAGGTGCGCTACATCTGCGGAAAAGTAAAGGAATTCTATGGACGTTAAAGGATACTGGAAACGGTATGAAGACTGGGTCATTCCCCTGCTGTGTATCCTGCTCTTGTTTGGCGCTGCAGGCGTGTGGTTTGATTTCTATTATGATCTGAACGACGATGTGCTGATTAAGGATATACTGTCTGGCGTTTATACGGGAACGCCGGAATCCAGGAATGTGCAGATGCTTTGGCCTCTGGGAGCGTTTCTGGCCTTGCTGTATCGAATACTGCCGGGCGTTCCGGTGCTGGGAGGATTCCTCTGGCTGTGTCAGGCGGGGAGCATCTATTGTATCCTGCGGTGCAGCCTCCGATTTTCAGGTTCGGCCTGGGGGAAGTGTTTCCTGAACCTGATAGAAACGGCAGCTATCGGCAGCATGTTGTTTTATCATTTCGTTTTTGTGCAGTATACGGTAACGAGCGGCCTTTTGATGGCTGCTGCGGTCATATCCTTTCTCACCTGTGAGTCGGATGAGGGCGGCCCCGGCAGGCGGATCCGAAAGAATCTTCCGGCAGCCGGGCTGGCGCTGCTCTCTTTTCTGATGCGTTCGGAAATGATGCTCCTGCTTCTTCCCTTGGCCGGGGTGGCGGGAATATGGAAATGGTCCGAGGAGCGGCCAGTTTTCACCAAAGAAAATATGGTCTGCTATGTGGGGCTGTTCGGCGGGATCCTGCTGGGAATGGCTGCTGTGTTTTCGGCGGATGCGGCAGCCTATGGCAGCGAGGAGTGGAAGGCGTTTCGGGAACTGTTCGATGCCAGGACGGAAATCTATGATTTCAAAAGCGCAGAACTGCGTTCCTATGAAAAAAACGAAGCGTTTTATGATTCCCTTGGCGTGTCAGGTGCGCAGTGCGCCTTATTGGAAAATTATAACTATGGGATATCCGAAAGAATAGACGGAGAACTTCTGAAAGAAGTCAGCGCCTATGGACTGGAAACCCAGGGGTACTTTTTTCACAGCCTGCAAGAGGGGCTGTGGCTTTACCGGGAGCGTCTGCGCGACAACCGAGCGTTGGGTTTTCGGGAAATGCCCTTCCTTCTGACGGAGGCGGTGCTTTTGGCGCTTCTGCTTCTGGTCGGATTGAAGCAGAGGAAAGGGGATATTTTCTGGAAGGCAGGGTTGTTTGCAGCGGTGCGCAGCGTTTTGTGGCTGTATCTCATCCTGCGGGAACGTGTGCCGGAACGGATCAGCCATCCTTTGTATTTTATGGAAATTGGGATGTTGGCCTGCCTGCTGCTGCGCCTGATGGCCCAGGAGGAGGAATACGATCGCAGCTTTGCCTGGAGGAGCGCAGGGCTGCCAAGATTTCCGGTGCGGCCGGTGGCAGCTGCCCTGCTTACAGTGATCGCGCTGGCCGGTCTGCCGGAGGAGTTGGGGCGGACTGCAAGACAGTATGCGGCCCGGGAGCGGGAAAACAGACTGGATTTGGCGGCTCGTGCTTATTATAGGGAGCGTCCGGACAGGCTTTACCTGGCGGATGTGATGTCCACGGTAGATTTTTCTGAAAAGCTATTCGCTGCGGATGATGGGTTCGGAAACTATGATCTGTTGGGCGGGTGGCTGTGCAAAAGCCCACTGGCCGTCAAAAAGCTTCAGGCGTTTGGGTATGACACTGTGCAGGAAGCGGTGGCGGATACAGGAACTTTCCTGGCGGGACGGGAAGAGGTCTCCTGGGACTGGCTTGTGGAAGCGCTTGCGGAGCAAGGAATCTACGGGGAAGTGGTGTGCGTGGATACGGTGTCGGTAGAAGAGGAGAAATGGCGCATCTGGCAGTTTGTCCCCCGGGAAGAATGATTCGGGCTGCGGCCGATATCTTGCGGGTTTCACGTGAGGCGGAAAGAGAAAGCCGCGGGCCGCGGCGCGGCAGAAACAGCAAGTGTGTACATGTTTTATGTGGGGGAAAAAGAAAGGAAACGGAAGGTGGGAGCGGATGGAACAGATCGATTTGGGGCCGGTTTACCTGCGTCCGATCCGGATGGAGGATACGGACGATATCGTGCGCTGGAGGAATGAGGAGCATGTGAGGAAAAACTTCTTCTACCGGGCTCCCTTTACCCCACAGGGGCATCGGGAATGGATGGAGAAACGGGTGGCGTCCGGGGAAGTGGTTCAGTTTATCCTATGCGAAAAGGAGGGAGACCGGCCCGTGGGAAGCGTCTACTTTCGGGATGTGGACAGGGAACAGCGCAAGGCGGAGTATGGTATATTCATAGGAGAAAAGGACGGCCTCGGAAAGGGCTACGGGACGTTGGCGGCTCAGGGAGCGGTGCGTTATGCCGAAAAGGTGATGGGGTTGCACAAGCTGATGCTGCGGGTTTTCGCGGATAATACGGCGGCGCGCAAAAGCTATGAAAGGGCCGGATTCGAGCAGGAAGGGCTTTTGCGGGAAGATTTCCGGGAGGAGGATGGCTCCTATCGGGATGTGATTCTGATGGCGGCGCTGTTTCCGCAGTAGGGCATTGGGATATAACGCTAAAAGCAGGATACGTACAGGAAACGGAAGTTGCCCGTATCTGATTTGGGCGCATGCTTTGCACGCAGATGGGTATAAGTTTGAGACTACGTTTTAAACTTTTTAATGGTGGCGGTATCGCAGGTATAGCCTGCGATATGCAGGGGTATAAAAATGAAGGAATTGATCAGTATTGTGATTCCCTGTTATCGTTCCGCTAAGATGTTGGCGGGAGTGGTGGATGAAATTAATGGGGAAATGGAAAAATGCAGGGAAAGATACGACTATGAAATTATTCTGGTGAACGACTGTTCCCCGGACGATACCTTTGATGTGATCCGGGATCTGTGCGGGAGGCAGGATAACATTACAGGGGTGAACCTGGCGAAAAATTTTGGTCAGCATGCGGCGTTGATGGCGGGGTTCCATCAGGTACGCGGCAATATTCTGGTATGCATGGATGACGACGGGCAAACGCCGGCCGGAGCAATTGGGGATTTGGTAAAGGGATTGGAGGAGGGCAGCGATGTGGTCTATGCCCGTTATGAAAATAAACACCACAACGCCTTCCGGAATTTTGGCAGCCGGGTGAACGACTGGATGCTCTGTTTTCTGTTGGACAAACCCAGAAAGCTCTACATTTCCAGCTTTTTTGCCGCGAAAAGGTTCGTGGTGGATGAAATGCTTCGGTATCAGAATGCTTATCCCTATGTGATCGGCTTGGTACTGAGAAGTACGCGCAATATAAGTAATGTGACGGTGGAGCACAAGGACAGGCGGGAGGGGGAGTCCGGCTATACGCTGGGTAAGCTGCTGGGCCTGTGGTTCAACGGCTTTACTGCGTTCAGCGAAAAGCCCCTGCGTATAGCGACCATGGTGGGCATGATCTGTGCCTGCCTGGGTTTTCTCTATGGTATATACACTGTTATAAAGAAACTGGTAAATCCCATGGTGCCCGTTGGTTTCAGCGCCTTGATGGCGGCCATTGTGTTCATCGGCGGTATGCTGATGGTGATGCTGGGCTTGGTGGGGGAATATATTGGAAGAATGTATATCTGTATGAACAATGCACCGCAATATGTGGTGCGGGAGATCGTTAATGAAAAGGAACAGCCGAAATAAATGGATTTCATTCCTGATAAGCTTATGCGGGATCATGGCGCTGCCCCAGATCCTGCTTCAGGAGGGACGGGGACTGGCATTTAGCAACAGCTTTTTACCCGTCCTCCTTCTAGCGCTGGCCTGTCCAGTGATCCATCGAGGCCTCTGGAAGGATGGAGTTTTCCAAAAAAGGCCGCTTCTTCCGCTCGTCCTGGCCTTCTGCTTTTCCCTCGCCTGCGGAGTGGGAAGCAGGTTGGAGGAAAAGGGGTATCTGGAGCTGAGCGATGGGAAAATGTGGGCGGCGCTTCCGTTTGCGACCCTGTTTTTTACCGTTCTAATCGGCGAGGGCTGGATATGCTTAACCAGGGCAGCCCATGAGCAGGATGGCGGGACGGGCGTCTTGAGGAAACGGTGGGAGAGCCTGGCCGTATCCAAAAGGCGGGCGGCCCTCTGTTTATTCCTCCTGGCCTCCTGGGGAGTCCTGCTTCTGGCGTGTTGGCCGGGTTTCTTCGTCTATGATGCCCAGGAGGAATTCAACCAGGTGGCTCTGCGCAGCTTCAGCACCCACCATCCCCTTCCCCATGTGCTGCTTTTGGGAGGAATCATCTGTGCGGGAAACAAGATCTTCGGAAGCTACAATGCGGGAATCGCCTGCTATATGTGCTTCCAGATGTTGATCTTAGCCGCCTGCTTTACCTATGTGTGCGATTTTATGAGAAAGAAAAAAGCACCCTTTTGGTTGCGCTTTGGCAGCGCGGTGTACTTCGCCCTTTTTCCTGCAATCTCATTCTATGCGGTCTGCTCTGCCAAGGATGCGTTCTACAGCGCAGGAATGCTCGTCGCCATCCTGGTGCTGACAGAAACCATGGAAGACGGAAACGGGTTCAGGTCGTCCCGCGGGAAGCTTCTGCTCCTGGCGGGTTCTCTGTTCGTCATGGCATCCATGCGGCATAACGGATTTTATATCCTCCTCCTATTGATCCCGGCGTTGGCCTTCCTGGCAGGGAAGGGAAAACGGGAGGGCCGCGCGGCGTCCTGCCTGAGAGCTGCGTTTGCAGGAATAGGAGCCGCCGTGTGCTGTGTGGCTCTGTCGGCCTGTCTTCAGACCGTGCTGCAGGCACAGGACGAGGAAAACCAGGAAATGCTGACCGTTCCAATCCAGCAGCTTGCCCGTACCTATGCATATAACCCGGAGGCTTTTACGCAAGACGAGCGGGAAACCCTTATGGCCTTCCTGCCAGTAGAGGCGTTGTCCGCCTATCGCCCTAAATTGTCCGATCTGGTGAAGATCCAATTCAACAATGAAACCTATGGACAAGATCCGGGCTCGTTCTGGCGGCTGTGGATGTCCGTGGGAGCCAAGGCGCCGGGAAGCTACTTAAATGCCTGGCTTCTCACCTCCTATGGCTTGTGGTATCCGGAGGCAGTAATAGACGTATACCGGGGCAATGAGGTATTCACCTTTACCTATGAAGACAGTTCCTGGTTCGGATTTGAAACGGAACTGCCTGGAGTGCGGAAGAGCAGGATCCCGTGGCTGAATGAATTGGTCCGCCGGATTAGCCTGGAACTGTTCCAACAGAGGATTCCCGTAGCGGCCATGCTCTTCTCCCCGGGCTTCCTCTTCTGGGTCTATGCCTTGGGGCTGGGGTTCCTGATATGGAAGGGAGAAGCCAGGAAGGCGGCGGCGTTTCTGCCTGCGGTTCTCAACTGGATGACCGTTATCGTGGGCCCGACTTTCCTCGTGCGCTATGTGTTGATCTGGTGGTTCGCCCTGCCTGTCCTGCTTTATGCGGCAGGTCCGAAGGAGGAGTGAGAGCCGTACAGGAAAGAAAGGACGAGGGGGACGCCAGGAGGCCGGCGCGCAGCGAGGAAGATGCAGGGAAAAACAGCAGGAGTATGCCGGTAAAGGACGCCAGGAGCCAGGCATGCGGCGGGGAGGATGCCGGGAGAGCGGAAGAGGAGCGCCATGCCTGACCTCCGCTCGTGGAAATCCATTCCCGCCAGTTGTAAGAAATGGCAAATTGTGCTATACTAATACGAAAATTGTCTATGGAAACAGGCTTTCCGGCCAAAAGAGGTTGGTATGAACGTTAAAATACTGAAAAACCGGGCAATTGAATCCATTATTTTCTGTTATGCCCTGTTGCTCATGCTTCTGGTGGGTCCTGTCGGATTGCTGGATGGATCTCGGGTGACGCAGGGGATGCAGGAACATGTGGAAGAAACCCTGCCGGTAACGGGGCAGAACAAAATCCAGCAGGTATTCCTGGCGGACGGCGGATATTTGGAAAAGATCGGTATCTATGCGGCCAATGATTTTTCCAGGAAGGCGTTTAGCATGACGGTTTACGACGAACTGGGTGAGGTTTTATTCTCAAGGAAGGTGGCTGCGGAGGCCTATGAGGCGCCGGGCTTCTTTTACGTGCCCGTGGAATTTGACACGGAACCGGGGCGGGCCTATGTTTGGCAGATCGGGCTTCCGGAAACGGATCTGGTATTTGGCAGGCAGAATACGGCGGATACGGTTGCCGGGTTGTACGGGAATTTTTATTATGTGGAAGAAGGCGGAGAAACCCGGGAACAGGTGGGGGAGAATATTCCCATAAGCCTGGTCTATTCTGATCCGGTAAGCGCTGCGGGGAAGGCTGCCATGATGGCCGGGATTGGGGTTGCGGCGGCTTTTGCGATCCTGCTGGTGGAGAATTCCGCCAGGCAGCATAAGAGCGGGAAATTAGTCAGTGTGCAGTGGGCTGTTCGTAGGGTCTGTAATCCGTTCATCGGCGCGGTGACGGGGCTTGGCTTATGGGCGGTGCTGGTGTTAAATTATTATGGGGGAAAGCGGGAGGATAAGATCGTTTATTGCGCAGGGATCCTTATATGTGGGATCCTGTCCGCATATGTGGTGAATGCAAAACGGAAAAGCGTTGGAGAAGACTGCCGGGAAGACGGGCTTCTGTTATCCTTTCTTAAGGGCCTGTCCTGGGAGCGGGGAGCGGGTTTTTTGCAGTCGATTTTCTGGGCTGGAGCGCTTTGGGGCTGTATTGATTATGTGAATGCGATGTATACTATCTATCAGGAGTATGCATTCCGGAAAATGCTGATCTTTTTGGGGCTGGCTCTCCTTACCATGTGTAGTAAAAAGCGGATCTTATGGGTCGGAAATCTGATTTGGCTGGGCGTGTCCGCTGTGGGCGGACTTTTGTTCTGCCATTTCCGTCATGGGGATGTGGAAGCGGAGAAGCTGGATCAGATGAATGTATATCTGTTCCTTGTGGCCGGGTTTGTGGCCATACAGGCTTTCCATATTATCAGGGATCGGAAAATCGCGTGGAGGAGGCTTAGCCGTCCCTATGCATTGATTTTGGCTGTATTTTTCGGCTTTTTGGTGGCGTTCCGGAATACCAGGGGCTGGCCGCTGGTGATGGCCGGAGCGTTTTTGTTGCTGTATTTCTTTTTCCTGTCCTGGGAGGGAAGGAAACGGTTTCTGGAAATTTTCTGTAACGGAATTATTCTGAACTTCACGGCGGCCCTTATTTTTGCGGTGCTGCGGCGGCCTTTCCGCGCCTGGTTTTTCTATCGGTATAATTTCGTTTTCCATACGGTAACGGTGACGTCCGCTTACCTGGCGTTGGTTCTGGGGGCCGTGTTCGTGAAACTGTTGGCAAAATACCGTCGCTCGAAGAGGTTGTATGACTGGTGGCTGACGGGTTTGCTGTTCGGCATGGCCGCCTCTTTGCTGGTGATGACCCTTTCACGGACAGGATTTCTGGCCGTGTTTGTGATGGGGATTGTGGTATTGCTCTTTGTCTCTTTGGCCTGCTATCGGGAAAACGCTGTGCAGTTTATGAAAAAAACAGGGATTTTCATTCTGGTAGTACTTTGTTGTTTTCCAGTGGCCTATTCGGCCGTCCGTTTGATTCCGCCGCTGTACGATGATCCGTATATCTTTGAACTTGAGGATAAGGACGGGGAATGGGCCGTACACAAGGGGGATCCAGCAAATTCGGAGAACTATATCACCTTTTCCCGGTTCGCCTATTGCCTGGATGTGAAGCTTTTTGGGGATGAGTATCCGATTCTGAGAAAATTTGTGGACAAGTTCCTGGCCGAAGGGACAGAGACTTCCCTTAACGCAGGATTGCAGGAGGTGCGAGTATCTGCCCTTTGGGGCCTGACTGCTTCGGCGGCGTCAAGTACGGGGGAAGAGGCCGGCGTTCCTGCTGAAGCGCAGGAGGATTATTCCAACGGCAGGATGGAGATTTTCCGCCGGTACATGGCCCAGTGGAATTTGACCGGCCATGATGAGATGGGAGTGGAGCTGGAGGATGGTTCTTTGAGCGTCCATGCTCATAATACCTATCTGCAGGTGATTCATGATCACGGCCTGTTCATGGGTGTGATTTATCTTCTAACGGGGCTGGTAAGCCTGGTTTGGATGTTCCGATATGCCTTTTGGGGCCTGCGCGGCGGGAAGGATGCCTATGCGGCGCTTCCGCTGGCCGTTTTCCTTTCTTTTGCGGTGGCCGGGCTGGTGGAATGGCTGTTCCACCCCTGTAATCCCCTGGGATTTTCCACCATGGCGGTTCTCGCACCGCTTCTTACTTTTAAGAATGCGATGCCGCGTAAAATGCGGCACGAAGATCAGATTTGATTTGAGGGCCGCCTAACGGCGGCAGAATGGCGATTGAGATGAAGGATAAAGAAAAAAGAAGAGGCCGTTTATTCAATTACCAGCTGCTGTACCGCCGTACGGCGCTGATCATATATGACATTTTGAGTGTGACAGCGTCCAGTTTCCTGGCGATCCTGCTTCGGTATGACATGCAGCTGGACGAGATTCCGGATCAGTTTCTGCTTCCCATACGGAATTTCCTTCCGGTGAATATCCTGCTCACCCTGGGGGTTTTCTATTTGTTCCGGTTGTACCACAGCCTTTGGGCCTTTGCGGGAGAGAATGAGATGCAGAACCTGGTGGTGGCCTGTTTCCTCTCAGCTCTGGCGTCCGGACTCGGCCTGCATCTGTTTCGGGTTTCCGGAAAACCAGTTCCAGACAGCTATTATTTCATGTATTTATTCCTTCTCATCAGCTTTATGTTTGTGAGCCGGTTTTCCTATCGCTTCCTGCGCAGCAGGAAACATAGAATGGCAAACCGGAAAAACAATATTTCGGTAATGATCATCGGCGCCGGTGAGGCGGGGAATGCGCTGATCAAGGAAATTGTAACTAGCAATTATAGCACCATGGTAATCAGGTGCATTATCGATGACGATAAACAGAAATGGGGACAATTTATTCAGGGGATTAAAGTGGTGGGAGGCAGGGATAAAATCATAGAATCCGCGGATTTATACGATGTGGATGAGATTTTCGTGGCGATCCCCTCCGCTTCCCGTACCGCCATCCGGGATATCCTGGATCTATGTAAGGAAACCAACTGTAAACTGCGCTCCCTTCCGGGAATGTATCAGCTGGTAAACGGGGAAGTGAGCGTTAGTAAACTGCGGGACGTGGAAGTGGAAGATTTGCTGGGCCGGGAACCTATCCGGGTGGATCTGGATTCCATTCTGGGCTATGTACAGAATAAGGTTGTTTTAGTGACAGGCGGCGGAGGATCCATCGGAAGCGAGCTGTGCAGACAGATCGCTTCGCATAAGCCGTCGCATCTGATTATCGTAGATATTTATGAAAACAGCGCCTACGATATTCAGCAGGAGCTGACGGTGCGTTATCCCAATTTAAAGATGACGGTGCTCATCGCCTCAGTGCGGAATACCAAAAGAATGAACAGCATCTTCGAGACGTATCATCCGGACATCGTGTACCATGCGGCGGCCCACAAACACGTTCCCCTCATGGAGGAAAGCCCCAACGAGGCGATTAAAAATAATGTGTTCGGCACCTGGAAGACGGCACAGGCGGCAGCCCTGTACGGAACCAAGAAATTCGTGATGATTTCCACGGATAAGGCCGTGAACCCCACCAACATCATGGGGGCCAGCAAACGTATTTGTGAGATGATCATCCAAACCTATAATAAACACTATGATACGGAATTCGTGGCGGTTCGGTTCGGCAATGTACTGGGGAGCAATGGAAGCGTCATCCCTCTGTTCAAAAAGCAGA
The DNA here is from genome assembly GCA_947650005.1 of uncultured Lachnospiraceae bacterium. GTDB lineage: Bacteria > Bacillota > Clostridia > Lachnospirales > Lachnospiraceae > Eisenbergiella. The sequence continues at coordinate 140,144 of CANSTU010000001.1, read as the reverse complement.
TTGCTGCGGGCGGTCCCGTGACGGTCACCCATCCGGATATCATCCGGTATTTTATGACCATTCCAGAGGCGGTTTCCCTGGTGCTACAGGCGGGCGTTTACGCCAGGGGCGGGGAAATCTTTGTCTTGGATATGGGAGAACCGGTGAAAATTCTGGACTTGGCCAAGAATCTCATCCGTCTGTCCGGCTATAAAGTGGGTGAGGATATCCGGATTGAATTCACTGGCCTGCGTCCCGGGGAAAAGCTCTATGAGGAGCTGCTTATGGATGAAGAGGGGCTGGAGGATACGGCAAACAAGCTGATTCATATCGGGAAACCCATTGATCTGGACGAGGAAGCTTTCTTTGTACAGCTCAAGCAGCTGGAAGAAGCCTCCAAGGATGAAAGCAGCGATATCAGGATGCTGGTCCGTCAGATCGTCCCGACTTATCAATACGGGAAAAAACAGGAAGGCGGCGTTGGGCAATGAGAATTCATCATATAGGCTATCTGGTAAAAAAGCTGCCCCGGGCGGCAGAGGCCTTTGAATCGCTGGGATATGTGCGACAGGGGGATGTGACGGCGGACGGCTATCGGAAGGTGGATATTCTTTTCCTGGAAAAGGACGGCTATGTGGTTGAGCTGGTCAGTCCCAATGCGCCTGACAGTGTGGTGGCAGGTCTTATGAAAACCTATAAGAATGCGCCCTATCATATCTGCTATCTTTGCGGCGATCTGGAAAAGGAATTAGCCGGGCTGACATCTGCGGGGTATTTCCAAATCGATGTTCCTATGCCGGCTCCGGCCTTAGGGGATCGCCGGGTGTGCTTCCTCATGCACCCTCAGATGGGGATGATAGAATTGCTGGAGGGGGATCCGCTGAAGCGGGCAGACGGGAATTAGCATGAAATCAGCGATTTCCTGATCTTGAATGGGATGCCTGCTGAAGCGGGCAAATTGGAGTTAGTGTAAATGATTAAATTTTTTACACGCGACGCGATTATGTGCCTGCGGCATAGCGTACCACGCACGCAATTAAGTTTGCAGGTTACGGAAAGGTATGGCTATTAATATGGAAAAAGCAAGGATTTATCTTTCTTCCCCGACGATGCACAAAGAAGAGCAGGCTTTTGTGGCGGAGGCCTTTTCGACCAACTGGGTGGCTCCCCTGGGGCCTCATGTGAATGCTTTTGAGAAGGAGATGGCGGCGTATACGGGCTGCGGTTATGCGGCAGCGCTCAGCGCTGGGACGGCGGCCATCCATCTGGCCCTGCGCCTTTGCGGGATCCGGCCGGGGGACGTGGTATTTTCCTCTGATCTGACGTTCTCGGCCACCTGCAATCCCATCTGTTACGAAAAGGGAACGCCGGTTTTCATCGATTCGGAGGAGGAAACCTGGAATATGGATCCTGCGGCCTTGCGCAAAGGGTTTGAAAAGTATCCGAATGCAAAAGCGGTGGTCTGTGCCCATCTTTACGGTACGCCGGGAAAGATCGACGAGATCCGCGCCATCTGTGAAGAGACGGGGGCAATACTTATAGAAGATGCGGCGGAATCCCTGGGCTCCACCTTTAAGGGACGGATGACGGGAACCTTTGGCCATTACGGGATCTATTCCTTTAATGGGAACAAGATTATTACCACCTCCGGGGGCGGCATGCTGGTTTCTAGGGATGAGGCAGCCGTGGATAAGGCCCGGTTCCTGTCCACCCAGGCCCGGGATCCCGCCAGGCATTACCAACATTCCCAGATCGGGTTTAATTACCGTATGTCCAATGTGCTTGCAGGCATAGGCCGGGGACAGCTTCTGCATCTGGAGGAGCACAAGGCGAAGAAGAAGGAGATCTACCGACAGTATCGGGAAGCCTTTGCGGAGATAGGGGCGATCACTATGAATCCTATGAATCCGGACGGGGATGCCAATAACTGGCTCTCTGGCATCGTCATTGACCCGGCAAGCGGGGTTACCCCGGATCAGGTGATGGATGCCCTGGCGGATGAGAATATCGAATCACGTCCCGTATGGAAGCCCATGCATATGCAGCCGGTCTTTGAAAAGGAGGATTTTATCACTTTGAAGGAGTCGGGAAGCGTGGGAGAAGAGATTTTCCGCACAGGCGTATGCCTTCCCAGCGATATTAAAAATACGCCGGAAGACATGGAGCGGATTATCCATATCATCAAGGGACTGTTCTGATGCCGTAAATCTTCATGCAGACTTTACGGGGACGATCAGGCAGGGATCCTGTTGGATAGGATCTCCCTGAATGGCAATCCGCCTGGCTGCAGAATGAGTGGAGAACCCCTGATTTGTACGCGCGCTAAAGCGCGCAGATGGGAGCCATATATGTTTTATCGGAAAGTGGGAAAACGGCTTCTGGATCTGATTGTATCATCAGCTGCCATTGTCTTACTCAGTCCGGTGCTGCTGGCGGTGTCGGCGCTGGTTCGGATCAAGTTGGGCAGCCCGGTTGTGTTTCGGCAGGAGAGGCCTGGAAAGGATGAAAAGATATTTACGTTATGTAAGTTTCGTACCATGACCGATGAGCGGGACGAGGATGGAAAGTTGCTTCCCGACTCTGTGCGCTTAACCAGGTTTGGCCGTATCTTGCGTTCCACAAGCCTGGACGAGCTGCCGGAGCTGTTTAACATTTGGAAAGGGGATATGAGCCTCATCGGCCCCAGGCCCCTTTTGGTATCCTATCTGCCCTGGTACACGCAGCGGGAACGGCTGCGCCATACGGTGCGCCCCGGCTTAACCGGGCTGGCCCAGGTGTCTGGACGTAATTACCTGGACTGGGACAGGCGTCTTGCAAAAGATGTGGAATACGTGGAGAATCTTTCCCTGGCTATGGATCTCAAGGTTCTGTGGATGACGGCGGCTGTGGTGTTTAAGAGGAGCGAAGTGGCGGAGGATACTTCCGTATCGGAAGGAAACCTGGCCGAGATCCGGAGGGAAAGGAAGGAAGCGGCGGAAAGGAAGAATACGGATGGCTAATATTCTGATCCTGAGTGCTGGCACCAGGAACAAAGTGGTACAATATTTCAAAAAAGAATTGGCAGGGCGGGGAAAGGTGTATGCCACGGACTGCAGTAGCCTGGCCCCTGCGATTTATGAGGCGGACGAAGCGATCCTGGTGCCCCGAATTACGGAACCGGGTTATGTGGAGCAGATTTTGGAGATCTGCCGGGAAAAGAGGATCACAGGCGTCCTTTCCCTGATTGATCCGGAGCTGACGCTCTTGGCGCAGCACAGGGAAGCATTCCTGGCAGTGGGAAGCACCCCGATCATTTCTTCTGCTGAGGCGGTGGCCGTCTGCTTAGATAAATACCGGATGTATGAGAAGCTAAGGGAGATGGGCATTCCCACGGGCCGTTGTTTCCTGAAAAAGGGAGATTTCCTGGAGGCGGTGCAGCGGGGAGAGATGACATACCCCGTGTTTGTGAAACCCGCAAAGGGAAGCGCCAGCCTAGGCATCAGCAGGGTGGACGGAGCCAATGAATTGGATTTTTACTGCGCCCAGGGCCCGGATATGATGATCCAGGAATACATGGACGGTACGGAATATGGAGCAGACGTATATATCGACATGATCACCGGAAAGACGGTCTCCATTTTCCTGAAAGAAAAAATACGGATGCGCGCCGGAGAGACGGATAAATCCGTGTCGGTCAAGGATGATGGGCTGTTCGATCTGATTAGGCACTTTGTCGAAACCATGGAATTTCGAGGTGTCATTGACATCGATATCTTCCGGGTGGACGGGGAATATTATATCTCTGAGGTCAACCCGCGGTTTGGGGGTGGCTATCCTCATGCTTGGGAATGCGGGGTGAACATGCCTGCCATGATCCTGAAAAACCTGGAGGGGCAACCCAATGAGGAGGCTGTCGGCGCCTATGAAGAGGGGATCTGTATGATGAAATATAATGAGATCATGACGCGGCGGTTGGAAAAATAACGGCCATTTTGCCGCAGATGACCCAAATGGAGGCGCAGAGTGGGAAACCGCCTGCGCGAATTTCCCGGACAGGAATCGGAAGTTCCTGCCGCGTTGCCGCACAGGATGCGGCATGGAGGTTTCCATGGCTTCTACCATATTGATTCTGTCCAACAGCGATTCCGGCCTTTATGATTTCAGAAAGGAAGTGTTGGCGGAGCTCCTCTCCCGGGGATATCGGGTGTTGGTGTCGGTGCCGAATACTGGATATGAGGGCAGGATAAAAGCACTGGGATGTACGCTCATCCCCACATCCTTTGAGCGGCGCGGCATGAATCCCTGGAAGGATTTGAAGTTGCTGCTGTTTTACAGGAGCTTACTGAGAAAATACCGTCCGAAGGCAGTTTTAACTTATACCATTAAGCCCAATATTTACGGCGCCCTGGCAGCCCGAATGGCACGGATCCCATGCCTGGCCAATATCACCGGCCTGGGGACGACCCTGGAGCACGGCGGGCCGTTGCAGAGGTTGATCCTGTTGATGTACCGGACGGCATTAAAAAAAGCGAAATGCGTTTTTTTTCAGAACGAAGGGAACCGGGATTTTCTGGAAAGAAAGGGCTGCATAGCGGGAAGGGCAAGGGTGATTCCGGGCTCAGGCGTGAACCTGCAGGAGCATTGCGCGGAGGAATATCCGCAGATGGAAGAAAAGACGGCTTTTGTTTCTATTATGAGGCTGATGAAGGATAAGGGGATCGACGAGTTGCTGTATGCGGCGGAGCGGATCCATGCACGCCATCCGGGCACGGTGTTCCAGCTGCTGGGAGCCTATGAGGAAGAGAGCAGGGCGCACTATGAACCGTTGGTGCAGCGTCTGATCGGCCTTGGCTGTCTGGAATACTACGGATACCGGGATGACGTGCCGGCCTTTCTGAAGGGCTGCCAGGCCGTGGTGCATCCCTCCTACCACGAAGGGATGTCCAATGTGCTGCTGGAGGCGGCCGCTTCGGCCAGGCCCGTGCTGGCCAGCGCCGTGCCGGGGTGTCTCGACACCTTTCAGGACGGGATCGGAGGAATTGCCTTTCCGCCTCGGGATGGGGACGGTTTGGTGGAAGCGTTGGAACGTTTCCTGGCCCTTCCTTGGGAGGAGCGTCGCCGAATGGGGCAGGCGGGCAGACAGTTCGTGGAGGAACGGTTTGACCGGAAGTTGGTAGTGGCAGCTTATATGGAAGAACTTGGGTAAGTAAGAGGTTTAAGGAACCAATTCAGATACAGTGCGGCGGGTAAGCGCAGGAAAAGAGGTAGAAATGGGACTTTATGAAAAAATCGTAAACGGTGAAGAGAAGCTTTCCCTGGTGGGCCTGGGATATGTGGGTATGCCTATTGCGGTGGCTTTTGGCAGGAAGATCAAGGTGATCGGCTATGACCTGAATGAGGAAAAGGTAAAGCTTTATCAGTCGGGCATAGACCCTACCCGGGAAGTGGGAGACGAGATCATTAAAAATGCCAGGGTGGAATTCACCTGCGATGAAAAGAAGCTGCAGGAGGCGAAGTTCCATATCGTGGCGGTTCCAACACCGGTGAATGACGATCGCACGCCGGATTTGAGGCCCGTGGAAGGGGCGAGCCATACGGTGGGACGTAATCTGACCAAGGGGAGTATCGTGGTATTCGAGTCCACAGTCTATCCCGGCGTGACGGAAGAGGTCTGTGTTCCCATCATGGAAAAGGAATCTGGGCTGAAATGCGGAGTGGATTTCAAGGTGGGTTATTCTCCGGAGCGGATCAACCCGGGCGATAAGGTACACCGTCTGGAAACTATTATAAAAATTGTATCAGGCATGGACGAAGAAACGCTGGATACCATTGCCAAGGTATATGAGCTGGTGGTGGAAGCGGGCGTCTATCGGGCAGAATCCATCAAAGTGGCGGAAGCGGCCAAAGTGATCGAAAACAGCCAGCGGGATATCAATATTGCGTTTATGAACGAACTGTCCATTATTTTCAATAAAATGGGCATCGATACCAAATCCGTGTTGGAGGCAGCGGGCACCAAATGGAATTTCCTTCCCTTCTTCCCCGGCTTGGTAGGCGGACACTGCATCGGTGTGGATCCCTATTATCTCACCTACCGGGCAGAGCAGATGGGCTACCACTCCCAGGTGATTCTGGCTGGGCGGCGGATCAACGACGACATGGGAAGATATGTGGCGGAAAATGTGGTGAAGAATCTGATTCGTGCGGATATCCCTGTGAAAACAGCCAAAGTGGCCATTTTGGGCTTTACGTTCAAGGAAAACTGCCCGGATACCAGGAATACCAAGGTGATCGATATTATAAAGGAACTGAGAGAATACGGTATTGAGCCCGTGGCGGTGGACGAGACAGCGGACGCTCAGGAGGCATGGCGGCTCTATGGAATCAAGCTGGCGGATAAGGCGGCGGTGAAGAACGTGGACGCCCTGGTGATCGCGGTGGCCCATGAGGAATTCGAGCACATGACTGAGACGGAAATCCGCGAATACTTCAATCCGAGTCACGAAAAGAGGGTCCTGGTGGATATCAAGGGAATACTGAACCGCAGGGACTATGAAGCGGCGGGCTATCTATACTGGAGGCTATAGACTGGAATATAATTTTAGAAACTTTCCATTGGCAGAGAGTATCGCGGGCAAAGCTTGCGATATGCAGGAGTATATAAATGCATGCCGCGAAAAGCGGCAGAATGAGAGGCGATATGGGTTTTAAAGATTTGAAATTTGACAAAGACAGTACTTTCCTTGTAACGGGCGGGGCGGGCTTTATCGGTTCCAACCTGTGCGAAGCGATTCTGGACATGGGTTATCGGGTACGTTGCCTGGACGACCTATCCACGGGAAAGCAGGAGCATGTGGATATGTTTCAGGGCAGGCCTGGGTACACTTTCCTGAAAGGGGACATCAAGGATCTGGATACTTGTCGAAGGGCCTGTGAAGGCGTGGATTATGTTCTGAATCAGGCGGCATGGGGGAGCGTACCCAGAAGCATTGAGATGCCGCTTTTCTATGAGCAAAACAACATCATGGGAACGCTGAACATGATGGAGGCGGCCCGGGAATGTGGGGTGAAGAAATTTGTCTATGCCTCCAGCTCTTCGGTTTACGGCGACCATCCGGCCCTACCTAAAAAGGAGGGGATCGAAGGAGATGTGCTCTCCCCCTATGCGTTGACCAAACGCACCAATGAGGAATATGGCAGGCTGTACAAGGTTCTGTATGGTTTGGATACTTATGGCCTGCGGTATTTTAATGTGTTCGGCCGTAGGCAGAATCCGGACGGTATGTATGCGGCGGTGATCCCTAAATTCTTGAAACAGCTTCTTCATGATGAGATTCCTACCATCAACGGGGACGGAAGGCAGTCCAGGGACTTCACATATATTGATAACGTGATCGAAGCCAATCTGAAGGCCTGCCTGGCTTCAGGAGATGCGGCTGGAGAAGCGTATAATATTGGTTCCGGCGGGCGTGAATTCCTGATCGATATTTATTATGACCTCTGCCGGGCCCTTGGCAAGGAGATTGAACCCAATTTTGGGCCCCCTAGAAAAGGTGACGTGCGAGACTCCAACGCGGATATCAGCAAGGCGCGCAAACTGTTGGGATATGACCCTGACTATGACTTTGCCACGGGAATTGGCCTGGCAATTGATTGGTATCGGGAAAACCTGAAATAATCCGGTGGGCGCATCAAAGATCCCCCTGGACGGAGAGCCGCTTTGCGGCGGCAGAATGAGAGGGAAAATGAAGTACGGATTGGTATTGTTCGGAGCAAAGGACACGACCGCGGAGATTGCCGCTTATATACAGGAAAAAATTCGTCCCGTGGATCTGGTGGTGACGATCCATCCGGATGTTCTTGCGGGGAATCAGGTATCCGGCTATAAAGGGCTGGGTTATTTGACGCAAAAGTATGAAATTGAGGTATATGAGACCCATTCTTATGGGCTTAAGGATGAAGAAACAATTCGTTTTTTTGAGGAAAACCAGTTTGAGATTGGAATCTCTATGGGATGGCAGCGGTTGATTCCCCAGGGGATTCTGGATCGGTTTGAGCAGGGGATTTTCGGTTTCCATGGAAGCTGCGGTTATCTGCCCTACGGGAGGGGGCGTTCTCCTTTAAACTGGTCGATCATCAACGGGGACGGCAGGTTTATCCTGAATCTGTTCCAGTACGATGCGGCTGCGGACAGCCCAAACGTCTTTGCCAATGAGATGTTTTCCATCAATCCCTACGACACCATTCGTACACTGCAGTACAAAAACATCCTGGTTTCCAAGAGGCTGATTGCCCGGCTGCTTGAAGCGTGGCAGGAGGGAGAAATCCGGATTCGCAGGCAGTCCCGGGATTTTGACGCCTGGTATGGGAAACGGACGGCAGCGGACGGGAAGATTGATTTTCATGCAAAGACCAGGGAGATTTATAATCTAGTCCGTGGGGTGACCCGGCCTTTTCCAGGAGCTTTCGCCTGCTGCCGGGGAGAACGTATGGTTATCTGGAGCGCCCACCCCTTTGACGAAATGCTGGATTTTTCGGCGTATGCGCCGGGAGAGGTGATCGACTGCATCGATGGGAAGCTGATCGTGCGTACGGTGGACGGTTCCCTTCTGATAGAGGATTTCGAGTGCGCCGTAACTCCGGAATGCGGGGATGTATTGGAATAGGAAATAAAGCTGGGGGAAGTAAGATTGAAACATTGTTTCAAACCCTTTGCTGGTGGCAGCATCGCAAGCGTTGTTTGCGATATGCGGGGGAATAAGGCTGAAAAAAGGCGCTTACAACCTCATTGCTATGGGTGCCCATTAAAGCGGGCAGATGGGATCAAGAATGAAGATTGCGTTTCGCATGGATGACATCACGGCGGATATGAACTGGGATAATTTCCTGAGGATGAAAGATCTGTTCGACAGATACGGGATCTGCCCGCTTCTTGGCGTGGTGCCATACAACCAAGATCCGAAGCTGGGTTGCGGCAGGGCCAGAGATGATTTCTGGGAATACCTGGTGGGCCTGCAGGAAGCGGGCTGGACGATAGCCCAGCATGGCTGTTATCATGTCTACACCACAGGTAAAGGCGGTCTGTTCCCGCTGAACCTTTTTTCGGAATACGCGGGCGTTCCTTTTGAAGAGCAGCGGGAAAAAATTCGGCTGGGGAAGAGGAGGCTGGAGGAAAAGGGGATCGAAACGGATATTTTTATGGCTCCCGGCCACACCTACGACAGAAACACGCTGCGGGCGCTGCGGGAATCGGGCTTTTGCTTCCTTACGGACGGCTTTGGGAAGGAGCCCTATCGGCGGGAGGGAATGGTATTCCTGCCCATTGCCAAGAAACGTTCGGCCTGTTTCGGGCCGGGAGAGGGCTATACTACGCTGGTACTGCATGTGAATGGGATGAGCGGGAAAGAGATGGACTGGTATGAAGGGATGTTTGCCAGGCATAGGGAAAAACTGATATCCTATGAACGACTTTTGGAGCTTTCCGCGAAGGAACGCGGCTTTGTGGGAAACTTGGCGGAATATCTGACGGCGAGCGGGAAACGGGTTCTGGTAGAGGCACGCAGTAGGGGAGGAAGCTGAGGAGAAACCGGATTTTTTTGTTTGGAATATGGGAGAAGGGGACTTTTGACAGCTGCCGGAAGGCGGCAGAATGCGAGGAGCGATGGCAGACGGAGCAAGGCAGAGCGTACAGGAGGGGCCAGCAAGGATTCTGCAGGTGTTGGGCGGGACGCAGCTGGGCGGCGCGGAGAGCCGGGTGATGGATCTTTACCGCCATATGGACCGAGAGAAAATTCAGTTCGATTTCTGTGTACATTCCCACGGACCGGGATTCTATGACGCACAGATAGAGGAGCTGGGAGGGCGGATCTACCGCGTGCCCCGGTTTAGGGTTACGAATTGGACTGCCTATCGGAAGGCCTGGACGGATTTTTTCAGGGAACATCCGGGGTATCTCGCCGTGCATGGCCACATGACCAGCACCGCTTCCATTTATCTTCCGATTGCAAAGGCGGCCGGAGTACCCCTGGCCATTGCCCATGCCAGAAGCGCGGGGGTGGATCCGGGGCCCAAAGGATGGATGACCCGTTTCCTGCGCCGGGACCTGGGGAAAAAGGCGGATTTGTGCCTGACCTGTTCCAGGCTTGCAGGGGAAGCCGTATTCGGGAAGTCTCTATGCGAAGCCGGCCGGGTGCGGACGATTCCCAATGCCATTGATGCCGCCGCGTTTGCCTTTCGCGATACCCTGCGGGAACAGAAAAGAAGGCAGCTTCAGATTGCCCCGGAGGAATTCGTGATTGGCCATGTGGGAAGATTCGGCCATATGAAGAACCATGCCTTTCTGTTGGAGGTATTCGTCCAAATCCGCGAGAGGATTCCCCGTTCCCGATTGCTTTTGGTGGGGACAGGGGGATTGCTGGAAGAGACCAGACAGCGGGCTGCCGGGCTCGGTGTGGAGCAGGCGGTGATCTTTGCCGGAAGCCAGTCGGCGGTGGCGGAATACTACATGGCGATGGATTTCTTCGTATTCCCATCCATCTTTGAAGGGCTGCCGGGATCTGTGATTGAGGCGCAGGCATCGGGACTGCGCTGCCTGGTCTCGGACAGCGTAACGCCCGAGGCGCTCATTACCCCGCTGGCCGCGGCCATGTCCCTTAGCAGGGAAGCGAAGGAATGGGCGGATTATGTGGCGGAAAAAAGGGACTATGACAGAAAGGATATGACGGAAGCAGTCAGAGGGGCCGGATTCGATGTGCAGGATCAGGTGAAGGCATTGGAACAAATTTATCTTTGTTCGCGGACGGAGGAGCCATGGGAAAGAAGAAAGTGATGTTGATCGTGCCCATGCTGCATCAGGGCGGCTTTGAAAGGGTGTGCGTGGCTACGGCCAGGCTTTTGGAACCGTACTGCGAGGTCTCCATCGTCATTTTCAGCGCGGAGGATATTGCCTATGATATCAGAGGACTTCAGGTGATCGACATCCACATGAAAAGTGTGGGGAGCAGGATTGGGAAAATTCGAAACGTTTTCCTGCGCAGCAGAAAGGTTGCCAGTTTGAAAAAGGAGCTGGGAATCGATATTGCCTACAGCTTTGGCACCACGGCGAATCTTGTAAATGTTTTTTCACGTACGAGGGGGAAAACCTGGTGCAGTGTGCGCAGTTACATGGATATGGGCAATCCCGGTATGATGAAGCTGTTCTGCCGGAGGGCGGATCGGATGATCTGCTGTTCCCAAATCATTGAAAAACAACTGCAGGAGAAGATGGGCTGCCACAGCACGGTAACGCTGTACAATCCCTTCGATACGGAAAAAATCCGATCCCAGTCACAGGAGGAGGCGCGGCTTATTTTCCAAGACTCCAAACGGGTAATCGTTTCCATGGGGCGGGAAGATGACGTAAAGGGGTTCTGGCATCTGGTCAAGAGCTTTTATTTGGTGCACCGCAGATATGAGGATGCCCGTTTGGTGATCGTAGGAGAAGGGGATTTTAGGGAGTACTGGAAACTGGCAGAGGATCTGGGCATAGCGGATGCGGTGAGTTTTCCGGGGGTGAAGAAGAATCCGTTCCCCTATCTGGCCCTGGGCAGCATCTATGTGATGACCTCACTGAATGAAGGCTTTCCCAATGTGCTGGTGGAGGCCATGGCTATGGGCAAGCCGGTGATCTCCACAAACTGTATGACCGGGCCGGCGGAGATTCTGGCAGCGGATTATGCGGCAGTCACCGGAAGGGAAGAATATCTGGATGGGGAATATGGCATTCTGATCCCCAATCTAAGTACGGAAAAGGATTTGGACGCATCCCATATATCGGAGGAAGAAAGGAAGCTGGCCGAGCAAATAGAGCGATTGTTTGAGGATGAGACGCTCTACCAAAAGTACAGCGCAGCATCCCTGAAGCGGGCTGCACATTTTTCCAATGAGGCCTATGTGGACGCGCTCCGAAAGATGGCGGACGAATGAGGGTTAGGCTCAAGTCCGCTGCCTGCCAGGGCTTTCCCCGGGTTTCAGACGAAGGCGTCATGCTCCGGGCCTGAGGGAAGAAGGGAGGGGCAAGGGATACTTTTCGGACGCAGTCATGCCGGGCATTCCGGCGAGCCCTGGACGCTTCCCAGTCGAGATGCGGCCCTTCTGGGAAGCAGGTCTCGTCTCCATGGCATGAAAGGCGTCCGAAAAGTATCCCTTGCCCCTCCCTTTTTCCCTCAGGCCCGGAGCATGACGCCTTCGTCTGCAGCCCGGGGAGAGCCCTGGCGGCCAGCGGACTTGAGCCTAAGCAGACTGGATTGGAAGGAAGGATCCTGTCATCCTACGGGAAGGAGTACCGTAAAAGTGATGCTTTCCGATTCGCTCTCGGCCCGGATGGAGCCGCCATGCAGGGTAATGATTTCCTTGGCAATGGCCAAGCCCAATCCTGCGCCCCCGGTTTGGGAAGAACGGGAAGAATCCAGGCGGAAGAACTGCTCGAAGATACGTTCCAGTTTTTCTGGCGCGATGGTTTTCCCGTTGTTTTTCACACACAGGCAGACGGCATCAGGCTTATCAGACGTACCTTCCGGGGATGCAGAATCGTTTCCTGCTTCCATATGTGCGGCATGAAGAGACAGATGGACGGCCGTATGGGGATAACTGTAGTTCATGGCATTACGGATCAAATTGTCGAATACGCGTTCCAGCTTATCCGGGTCGCACAGAATTTCCAGATCCGGTTCTATCTCGTTTTCCCAAGAAAGACTTTTTTCGGATAAAACGGGGGTGAATTCATTTATGAGCTGCTCCAGCATTCGGCTTAGGTTGATCCGCCGGGGTTCCAAAGTGAGGGTGGTTAAGCTGAAACGGGTAATGTCAAAGAATTCGTTGATCAGTTCTTCCAGCCGTTCCGCCTTTTTCAGGGCAATATCGGTATACTTGGCGCGCAGTTCCGGAGAGATCTGCGGTTCCTGGGAAAGAAGGGAAAGATAGCCGATGACGCTGGTAAGCGGTGTTTTCAGGTCGTGGGCCAGATAGACCACCATATCGTTCTTGCGCTGCTCCGCCTCTCTGGCGAGGAGGGCATTCCGCAATGCCTTCTCCCGCGTCAGGTTCAGCTGATCCTGGACATTGCTCAAGGCAGGAGGAAGGACGATGGGCTTGCTCTCAGGCTGGGCCAGCTGCTGTGAGGCCCGGATGATATCATCCAGATAACGCAGCGGCCTTGACATGAAGTGCCAGGTGATGAGGGCCCAGCCGACGAGGTAGATTATGCCGAGAACCAGAAGAATATATTCCTTTACCCAGGAAAGAAGACGATAGATCGGGTTATTGGCATACCAGGTAAAATAATGCGAGACGTTCCATGCGAGATAAATCAGCGCAATCACCCCGAAAAAGAAAAGGATGAGAGCCAGGACGTACTCTGCCAGCGTGCGCCGGGTGAGATGGCGTGTATTTGTGTTTTCCCCAAGCAATTGTCCGATTTTTTCCAACCATTTTTCATTCAATGACATATCCGATCCCCCATACTGTTTTGATATATTTTGGCTTTCTCGCCGGTTCTCCCATTTTCTCCCGGAGACGGGCGATGTGTGCCATAACGGTATTGTTACTGTCCAGGTATTTTTCTCCCCAGACCGCTTCGAAGAGCTCCTCGGAGGGCGCCACATTTCCTCTATGGGAGCACAGATACCATAAAATATTGAACTCGATCGGGGTTAGGGAAAGCTCTTTGCCGTTCAGAGAACATTTGTGGCTGCCCTGCGAGATGCTGAGCCCGCGGATACTGATTTCGTCCGTTTCACGCACGATCGTCCCTGCCATATTGTAGCGGGTGTATCGGCGCAGCTGGGTTTTTACCCGGGCTGAGAGCTCCAGTGGGTTGAAGGGCTTGGTAATATAATCGTCCGCACCCAGGGTTAAGCCCTTGATCTTGTCCATATCCTCCACTCTGGCTGTGAGCATGATGATAGGGAAGAGGTGGCGTTTGCGGATCTCCTGGCACAGGGCGAAGCCGTCCATATCGGGAAGCATGACATCGAGAATGGCCAGAGAGAGTTCCTGGCTTTCCACACAGGCCAGGGCATCTGCTGCGTTATAGAACTTGTGTATTTGATACCCTTCATTATGGAGGTATACTTCCACAAGGTCGGCTATTTCCTTCTCATCGTCAACGATTAAAATCTGCTCCTTCATGGATGTGTCCACTCGCTTTCCTAAGTTTTATGCCTACAGGGCCGCAGGATTGATTATGCTTCCCGGCTGTTTGGCGCTCCAGGGATGTAGGATGCGCTTCTCAGGGACGGGGCTGCACTTTTATAGATATTGTATCAGAAAAAGAAGATGGCGTACTGTGTTATTTACACCGAAAAGCTTGCGAATTCCTTACGGAAAGATTAAGATTTTATGATCTAGGCTGGGAGAGCGGCATTCAAGGGGAGTAGGAGGGCGCAAATGATGGAAAGCCGGAAGCAGGAGAGGCGGCTTGCGGATGGGGAATCCAATCCCTGGGTATTGCGTTACAAGTACAAATATTGTATGATAGGGCTGTACTAAAATGCTACTTTGGGGATTATTAGGTAGATAGTCATCGAGTTGCAAAGAAAGGCCATTCGCATAGAGGAAACATGTTGTACAGGCTTCAAACCGGCCGTCAGGCCGTTTATAGCCGCGGATTTACGCCTCAAGAAGCGGGCAGGAAGGTTGATATGGGAAAAGACGGAATTAGGAAAATTTGTGTGGCGCTTGGTTTTGTATTGGGAATTACCATGCTGCCGGTGAACCGAATGGGCATACAGGCTGCAGAGGTGATTGCGACGGTACATGGGACTGTGTTGAAGGAAACCACCGCCGATGTGCTCTTCCTTTCTACAAAGGAAGGAACGATGCAGATTAAGCTGGACAATAATACGGATGCCAGCGAATGTAAGATACTGCTTGCTGATAAGAAGATCAGCGTTTCTGTGTCCGGAGGGACGGACGGGTATCTGCATGCGGTCAAGATTACCAGTGAAGCGCCAACGTCTGCTGTGACGGTGGATACATCATCTACGGCTACGGTGACGGGAACCATCAATAAGAAAACGACCGGGGACGTCCTGTACTTTGATACGGCGCAGGGGCAGATGCAGATTAAGCTGGACAGCAATACGAGCATGAAGAATTGTTCCGTCCTTGTGGCGGGAAGGACCTATCAGATCGTCTGCGCCAGGGGATCCGACGCGATGATGCATGCGGTGAGCATTTCGGACGGCGGCGGAGCGGTTCCGACGACCAGCACAGGGCTTACGCCTGCGCCCGCGGATCTGTCCTATCAGAAACTGGCTACGGTAGCGGTGGTCGGAAAGGTGACGAAAAATACCAGGGAAAATATGCTGTACTTATCCACGGACAGCGGAGAAATGCAGATCGTGATAGACAGCAATTCGGATACGAGGAATGGGATGGTATTGACACCGGGAAGCATCCTGACGGTGTCCATCTACCGGGGATCGGATGCTTATATGCATGCGGCTTGTGTGATTGGAATCAAAGGAACTGCGGGGGCGGTGAATATTGATACCTCCTCTCCGGCTACTGTGAGCGGGACTGTGAGCAGCAAGTCGACGGAGGATGTGTTGTATCTGGATACGCCGCAGGGGGAAATGCAGCTGAAGCTGGATGCGGTGAGGAGCATCAGCAATTGTAAGGTGTTTGTGGCGGGAAAGCGGCTGACCGTGGTCTGCGCCAGGGGAGCGGACGCCTGTATGCATGCGCTGAATATCACGGGCTGATGATTGCGGGGATGGCATTTATTTTGAAGAGAAAGGATTGAAACCGGAATGAAAACAGCGGAAGAACTTCGTCGCATGCTCCATGCAATCGACCGTAAAAGCTATCCTGCCTATAAAGATCTGAAGGGGGCATATTCCTTCGGAACCTATGTGCTGGGAATCGATCATGTACAGGGAGATCCCTTCGCTTCCCCTTCCCGTCTCAGTATTCTCATCGGCGGGGCAAAGGCGGCTTTTCCGCTGAAATATTATCAGGAAAAGCATTGCCGCATTGCTCTGCAGGATTATCTGAATCGTCTTTTTTATCAGGAAATCGAGAAATATACCTTTAAGGCAAAGGGATCCGGAAAGAGCGGTCTGATTTCCGTGAGCCGGTGTGGGCAGGAAATCCTGGAGCGTTCTGCGGTGACCTTGAATCCAGCGGACGGCGGTCTTCATATCCGTCTGGCCGCAGGCTTTCCGGCCAATGGAAGAACCATCAACGCGGGACAGCTGGAGCGCATTTTGTTCGATTTTCTGCCCGCATGCGTACAGTCCGTCTTTTTCTATAAAAAACTGCCTGCGGCCAAGGTGCAGGCAGTAATCCATTTGGCGGAGGATCAGCATTTCATCCGTACGCGGCTCGATGAAGAAGGGCTGTGCGCCTTTGTGGCCAATGGCTCCGTCCTGCCCAGGCAGTCCGGGGTATCAGACCGGCCCATGAAGGACGGCATTCCGTTTACTTCCCCTGCCTCCATGGAAGTGACTATGACGCTGCCGCACCGGGGCGAAATCAAGGGGATGGGGATCCGAAAGGGAATCACCCTCATCGTGGGCGGCGGCTACCACGGAAAATCCACGCTGCTGGAAGCGTTGGAGTTGGGCGTATATAATCATATCGCCGGCGACGGCAGAGAATATGTGATTACCAGGGAAGATGCCCTGAAAATCCGGGCGGAGGACGGGCGTAGCATTAAAAAGACGGATATTTCCATGTTCATCAACAACCTTCCCAATGGAAGGGATACGAAGGCCTTTTATTCCGAGGATGCCAGCGGAAGTACTTCCCAGGCGGCAAATGTGATAGAGGGGATGGAAAGCGGCACATCGGCTTTCCTGATTGACGAGGATACCTGCGCCACCAATTTCATGATTCGGGATGAACTGATGCAGCGGGTGGTATGCCGAGAAGAGGAACCCATTACGCCCTTTATAGAACGGGCGCGTTTCCTGTACGAGAAATGCGGCATTTCCTCTATTCTGGTGGCCGGGAGCTCCGGCTCTTATTTCTATATCGCGGATGCCATTATTCAGATGGATCGCTATGTGCCTAGGGATATTACGGCGTTTGCCAAAAAAGAGGCGGCGGACTACGCGGCGCAGTCCGGGGGTTACGCAGGTCAGGAAGCTGGGGCGGGCCTGTCCGCGCCTGCTCTGCCCTCCTTTGACAGGCGGCCTGCTTTCAACGCCGCCTTGCGTAAGGACGACCGCTTGAAAACAAAGGTGCACGGGAAGGATTCCATCCAGCTGGGACGGGAGGATATTGACCTGCGCTATCTGGAGCAGCTGACGGATTCCGAACAGTCAACGGCCCTTTCCTTCATTCTAGCGCTGGCGGAAAAGAACCTGCTAAACGGACGCCAAACCATGCGGGAACTGGTGGATTCCATATGCGCCTTGATGGAAAAGAAGGGCCTGGCCGGTTTATCCTCCTCTTCCTATCTGCCCACGGATCTGGCCATGCCGCGGCGGCAGGAGATCTTTGGATGCCTAAACCGGTATCGGGGACTGAGGTTGTAGTTCCTTATTGATATCCGTCGTGAGGAACCCTTTTTGGGGTGAGTCCCTCTGGATATAGGAAGCAGCCTATCTATTGTATCCCGGATTTTTCTGTGGTAAACTGGAATGAATTCTTATGCAGCCAGATTTTCCTAACCGAAAGAAACGGCGGATTGACCGTATTTACGGATGGAAAAAGACGGCGAAAGGGCTTTTATGCTGAAAATAGCTTTTCATTTAAACTGCCTGGAACAGGGCGGGGCCGAGCGGGTCGTCACCAACCTGGCCCATCAATTTCAGGAACAGGGGCATGAAGTATGGATTGCCACGGAGTGGTTTGGGGAAAATGAATTTAGGCTGTCATGTGGAATCCGGCGCGTGCATGTGGGCCTGACCGATGAAGATCAGAAAGCGCCCAGGCCTGTGCAGATCTTGCGTCGCATCACGCATCTGCGCCGCTTCGTGCGGGAGGAAAGGCCGGATGTGCTGATCGCCTTTGCCCAGAAGGCGAATTACAGGGCATTGATGGCTACGGTGGGAATGAAGATCCCGGTGATTATTTCCATACGGACCGACCCTGTAGGACATTATGACTCCCTGGCGGATCGAATCCAGATTCCGCTGCTGTTCCCCAGGGCGTCGGGATGTGTGTTCCAGACCGAGGGGCAGAGGGACTTTTTTCCAAAGGGGACGCAGCGAAAATCCCGGATTATTTTGAATCCCGTTAATCCAAAATACTTGGACGTACCCAAACCCGAGGCGCGCAGCAAAACCGTGGTGCAGTCCGGAAGGCTGGTGGACTTTAAAAATCAGCTGATGCTCATCCGGGCCTTTGTAAAGGTGCATGAAAGGCATCCGGATTATGACCTGAAGATCTATGGCGGGGATTCCCTTGATGGGACGAAGGAGCTTTTGGAGGCGTTGATCGCTGAAAAGAAAGCCGAGAGCTATGTGACCTTGATGGGCGCCAGCGACGAGCTGGAAAAGGTGCTGCCCGGAGCGGCCGCATATGCGTTTTCCTCTGACTGGGAAGGGCTCCCCAATGCGCTTCTGGAGGCCATGGCCTTGGGGCTTCCCATTGTGGCCACGGACTGTCCCTGCGGAGGGCCGCGGACAGTGATGAAAGACGGCTATAACGGCCTGTTGGTGCCGATTAAGGATGAGGGGCGGATGGCGGAGGGAATCTGCTATCTCATCGAGCATCCTAAAGAGGCGGAACGGATGGGAGAAAACGCGCGGAAAATTGCGGAAATCGCAAACGGACAGGCTGTTTATGAAGAATGGTGCGACTATATTGAAGAGGTGTGCGGCCGGAAGAGGGCGGGCGCGCTTTCAAAGGGAAAGGCATGAGGCCATGTTTTCATATAAAGAATATAAGGAAATCATACAACTGATACAGGAGAGCGGCCGGGGAGCCAATTTCAAGCAGGCGAGAGGGAAAGATCAGTTCATCATTATGCGGCACGACGTGGAGTTTTCAGTGGATCGGGCCTTTGCCCTGTCCCGGCTGGAGATTTCCATGGACTTTACTTCCACTTATTTTTTTCAGTGGACCAACAATGCTTACAATATTCTGTCTAAACGAAATATGGACATGATCAAATATATGCATGAGAGGGGGCATGAGATAGGCCTCCATTTTGCCTTAAACGGTCTGACGGATATGGAGTTGATCCGTAAGAAGATCCTGCAGGAGGTGAACGTGCTCAGCGAGATGCTGGGATTCGAGATTATGGAGTTTTCCATCCACAGGCCGTCTGCGGATATCCTGCGGGAGGATATTAAGCTGCCTGGCATCATCAACGCCTATCAGGACGAATACTTTACCTTTTCCGAACGGGTGACGCCCCAGACCAGCCTGGCGGTAAAATATATCTCCGATGCGCAACATCGCTGGAATTACGGGATACCGGATCGGGAAACCCTGTTTTCTAACGATAAAATACAGATTCTAACCCATCCCTATTCCTGGACGAAGAGGGGCTATGATAATCTGAAAAATTTCCGGACGCTGATCGCGGAAAGAAATGCGGAACTTCTGGATACCATAGATAACGAATGCAAGCACTTTGCCACGGTGCGGGATCAACTTTAGAAAGGCGTAAATATGTGCGGGATTTGCGGTTTCATCAGCAAAAGGGATATCAGCTTGGAAGAACTGGGGAAAATGAACGATACGATGCTCCACAGAGGGCCTGACGACGCGGGAGCGCAGATCATGCCGGGCAGGCTGGGATTCCGTGTGGGAATGGCCCAAAGACGGCTCGCCATCATGGATTTATCCGAACTGGGGCATCAGCCCATGCATTCCGGGGAAGGGACGGCGTCGCCTTCCGCCCAGCCCGGCAGAGTAAGCGTGGTCTATAACGGGGAAATCTACAATTTTCCGGAACTGAAAAAAGAACTGGGCGATTACCCTTTCCGTTCCAACTGCGATACGGAGGTGATCATTGCCGCCTATTTGAAATGGGGAATTTCCTGTTTGGAGCGTTTCAACGGGATGTTCGCCATTGCTCTTTATGACCGGAAAACCCAGGAAATACACTTGGTTCGGGATCGGATCGGCAAGAAGCCCCTTTATTATTGGAGGGACGCGGAAAATCTGGTTTTCGCTTCCGAACTGAAGCCCATCATGGCCTGTCCCGGGTTTCCCAGGCGGATGCGCCGGGACGTGCTGTCCCGTTTCCTTTATCAGCAGTATATCAATGCGCCGGATACGATTTTTGAAGATGTGTACAAGCTGGAACCGGGCTGCGTGCTCACTTTTTCTTTGGAAAAGGAAGGGGCGGGCCTACGGATCCGTAAATATTGGGATATCAAAGAGGTTTATCATAGGCAGATCCAAAATCCGGTGGGGGATTATGAGCAGGCAAAGGCGGAATTGAAGGAGCTTCTGAAGCGCTCCGTATCCTCCCGCATGATCGCGGATGTTCCCTTGGGGAGCTTCCTGAGCGGGGGATATGATTCCTCCTTGGTAACGGCCATCGCCCAGGAATGTTCTCCGGAACCGGTGAAAACCTTTTCCATCGGTTTTCATGAAGAACGGTATAATGAGGCGAAATATGCGAAGGCGGTAGCGGATTATCTGGGAACGGATCACACGGAGCGGATCATCGACGAAGGGGAGATGCTCCGGCTGGTGGAGAGCATTCCGGAATATTATGACGAGCCCTTTGCAGACAGCTCCCAGATCGCGACCATGCTGGTTTCCGCCCTGGCCAGGCAGCGGGTGACGGTAGCCCTGTCCGGCGACGGCGGGGATGAATTTTACTGCGGGTATAATATCTATGAAAATGTGGCCCAGGCCCAAGCCCTGGACGCCGCTGGCGCTGCGGTGAACGCCCTGTGCGGTCTGCCTGGGTTTAGACAGGCGGGAGTAATGCAGAAGCTTCCCCTTCGGGTGCGCGTGGTAGCGCGCAACAGGGATCGGGAAACGAAGACCCAGTTCGGTTCTCCCAGCTATATCGAGATTGCCGATGCGCTGGTGCCGGGCGACGGTCTGCCCTGTAAATACAGGCAGGAGAGCGGATATGAGGTGGCAAATTGGCAGACTAGGCGGATGCTTCTGGATATGGATACCTATCTGCCGGGGGATATCATGTGCAAGGTGGATCGGGCTTCCATGAAGTATTCCCTGGAGGCGAGATGTCCCATTCTGGACCGGGATGTGATGGAGTACTCCTTCCGTCTGCCCCATCGCTTTAAGTATAACAGAGGGAATAAGAAGCGTATCCTCAAGGATATCGCTTATGAATATATTCCGAAGGAACTGCTGGACCGGCCCAAGGTGGGGTTTGGGGTGCCGTTGGATGCATGGCTGCGCGGGCCGCTGAAGGAACAGCTGCTTTCGTGGATTG
This sequence comes from uncultured Lachnospiraceae bacterium, assembly GCA_947650005.1. Lineage (GTDB taxonomy): Bacteria > Bacillota > Clostridia > Lachnospirales > Lachnospiraceae > Eisenbergiella. The sequence goes on along the minus strand of CANSTU010000001.1, from coordinate 118,828 downwards.
ACCGGGACTATCTGGCCCGGCAGGGGATTTTCGACAAAGATTACTGCATCCGCCTGGTGGGAAATTATTTGAAAACAGGGGATGGCGGTCCTGCCAGCGGAGCGAATTATTCCAAGATAGTCTGGTCATTCTTCACTTTCCAGCAATGGTATCATCATTATATGGAGTAAATACATGGGGACAGGAGCCGGAGAATTGGAGAAAAACAGGGAGATTGGCCCGCAAGACCGGGCATTTCATATTGCATTGTTCATCAGCGCGCTGCGCCGGGGCGGCTCAGAACGCGTCCTGGTAAACCTGGCGGAATATTTGAATGCCAGGGGAATCCGTGTGACCATGGTCAATCAGTACGAAGGACAGGATCAATATACACTGTCCCCTCAGATCGGACGGGTGTACAGCGAGATTCTTAAGGAGGAGATCGGCAGCAGCAGGATGTTAAATTTCTTGCGTAGGTTCCGACGGCTGCGGCGGGTCTGGAAGGAAACCCGGCCGGATGTGATCCTGTCCTTTATCGGGAAGAATAATCTGATGGCGATCTTAACTTCTCGTTTCCTGAGGATCCCCGTGGTTGTTTCCGTACGGGGGGAGCCGCGTGAGGAATACGGAGGCGGGTTGATGCGTCTGTTGGCGTCCCTGTGCTTCCCGTTGGCCGACGGAGTGATTCTGCAAACCGGACAGGCGCGGGATTTTTTCCCGGAGCGGGTGCGGCGCAAGTCGGTTCTGATGAAAAATCCGCTGAATCCTGCTTTCATTCGTCCTCCTTTTAGGGGAGAGAGGGAGAAGGCCGTCTATGCGGTGGGCAGGATGGACGAAAATAAAAACCATGAGATGATTGTCCGCGCGTTCGCTGCCTTGGCGGAGCGGTATCCGGACTATTCCCTGGTGCTCTGTGGGGACGGGCCCTGCCGCAAAAAACTGGAGGGACTGGCGAAGGAACTTGGTCTGGGAGAGCGCGTCCGTTTTCCGGGGATTGTGGAGGACGTGGCGGAGCGGATTTATGGAGGAAGCGTATTCGTCCTTTCCTCTTACAGCGAAGGAATGCCCAATACGCTGATAGAAGCTATGTGCATGGGACTGCCGGTGATCTCCACGGACTGTCCCTGTGGAGGGCCGGCGGAGCTGGTCCGGGACGGGGAAAACGGCCTGCTCGTCGCGCCTGGGGATATCGCAGGCCTGGAACGCGCGCTGGAGCGGATGCTTTCGGATGGGGAAGAAGCGGAGCGGATGGGACGTAAAGCTGCCGAGCTGGCGAAGGCCTACCATCCAGACCGGGTATGTGCGGAATGGATGCAATACCTTTTGGGGCTCGGCAAGGGAACGAAAGACCGTCCGCCGCGGGAAGAACCGGTATAAGTATAGAGAGCCATGGGCCGGAACGGAGATTTCGGCGGCGCTAGCGGGAGAACCCGTGCACAAAGCAATCGGCCTTCATTCTTGGCGGTATGCCATGCAGACGGAGCGCATAGGTTCTGCCAGCGCAATATGGGGAAGACAGACGGCCTTTCGGGAGATGGGATGAAGACAATTTTAAAGAATAAAATGAACGGCATAGCGGGTGGGATCTGTTTTATATGCATTTTTTTTCTGATTTTGGTGCCGCTTAGCTATTGCCTTCGGACGAACGGAGACATAAAAGACATTTTCAACGGATTTTATGGGGAGGAGCGCAACAGCCTGGACGTGGTGATGATCGGCTCCAGCCCGGTCTATCCTTGTTTTGCCGCACCGAAGATTTGGGAGGAGCACGGGATCACCTGCTATCCCCTGTCTTCGAACATGCAGCGCCCCAGGGCAGCCATCCATCTGGTGGAGGAGGCGGAGAAGACCCAGAACCCGTCTTTGTATCTGTTTGAACTGCGCATGTACTTGGGGCCAGAGGAACGTTTGATGGAAAATATGGCCTATACTAGGGGCGTGACTGATAACATGAAGTACTCCCTGAACCGGGTGAAGACAATTCAGGATTTGGTGCCCGAAGGGGAGGAGGAAGACAGATATTCCTATTATTTTGACCTGTTCAAATATCATTCCAACTGGAAGACGCTGATCCAGCCCAGCCAGCTGGCCACGTTTGCCTATTCCCGCCGCCATCCGATGAAGGGGGCGGTCATCAAGGACGAGGTGGGCCCAAGCGAAATGGCGGATTATTCCAGGGTGACGCAGCGCCAGGCCATCCCAGCGGAGCAGGAAGAGGTGCTTCGGGAGCTTTTGGCATATCTGCAGGAAAACGGGCTGGACGCCCTGTTCGTGGTCGCGCCCAATACCATGACAGAGGAAAAACAGAAGCAGTACAATTATATTTCGGATATTGTTCGGGAAGCGGGATACGGCTATCTGAACATGAATGATTACTATCAGGAGATCGGCATCGATTTTGAGGTAGATTTTGCGGATTACGGCGGGCATACGAATGCTATCGGTATGGAGAAATGCAGCGTCTTTCTTGGAAATTATCTGAAGGAGCATTATTCCATTCCGGATAAGAGGGGCGAGAGGGGATATGAGAGCTGGGATGAGGCGGCCGGGCTGTGGGAGAGCAGGACGCGGGAGGCGGAGGCAAAAATCAGGGAACGCCTGGAAAACAAGGATTTTTATGTGACGGAGGAATAGGCCAAAGGCGCCGGCCGGTTTAGACTGTGGAAACGGATCGCAGGCCTGAGGAAAGGACGGAAGGTATGTGTGGGATTGCAGGGATATGCGGCTTTAGAAGCGGCTGGGAAAGCGATATCAGAAGGATGAATGACCGGATGCGCCACAGGGGACCGGACGCCTCCGGCGTGTGGGCGGACGAGGAGGGGGAAGTGGTGCTGGGACATCAGCGTCTGTCCATCGTGGATCTTACGCCCAGCGGTTCCCAGCCCATGGTTTCCCACAGCGGCCGTTATGTGATGGCCTTTAATGGGGAAATCTATAATTACCGGGAATTGAAGAAACAGCTTCTCGAGGAAGAGAAGGTGGAGCGTTTCCGCGGAACCTCGGATACGGAGGTGCTGCTGGAGGCCATGGAATGCTATGGGGTAAAAGAGGCTATAGGCCGTTGCAAAGGCATGTTCGCCATCGCTCTGTACGACAGGGAAGAACGCACGCTGCACCTGATTCGTGACAGGATCGGGGAGAAGCCGCTTTACTACGGACTGGTGGGAAATCGTTTTGTATTCGCCTCGGAGATCGGTTCCATCTCTGCGCTTGACGGATTCGATAACGGGATCAACCGGGAAGTGCTGGACATCTATTTCGTGCATGGCTACATTCCCGCACCCTATTCCATCTATCAGGGCATTCGGAAGCTGGAGCCGGGACGCATTCTGACGATCCGAGCGCCTTGGAAAGACGCCTCCACGGAGGAATACTGGTCATTGAAGGAGACGGCGCGCAGGGGACAGGAGAATCCCTTCCAAGGCAGCAGGCAGGAGGCATCTGAGGAACTGGAGCGCCTGCTTTCAGCGTCCATCCGGGATCAGATGGTGGCGGATGTTCCGGTGGGAGCGTTTCTGTCCGCCGGGATAGATAGCGCCACAGTGGTGGCTCTGATGCAGTCTCAAAGCAGCAGGAAGGTGAGAAGCTTTACGATCGGGATGGAGGAAGCAGGCTATAACGAGGCGGAAGCGGCGGAGGAGATCGCGAAGCATCTGGGGACGGAGCATACGCAGCTGTATATTACCGAACGGGACGCGAAGGAAGTGATTCCAAAGCTGCCTTATATGTTCGGGGAGCCCTTTGCAGATTCCTCTCAAATCCCCACCTATCTGGTGAGCCGGATGACGAGGGAGCATGTAACGGTTTCCCTGTCCGGGGACGGGGGAGACGAACTGTTCTGTGGGTATACCTCCTACCCTTCTGTGAACCGGATCTGGGGAAAGATCGGACACGTGCCCTATGCCCTGCGCCGGGCGGCGGGAGCAATGGTGCTGCATTCCCCTTTGGCCCAAAAGGACGTACTACGCATCAAGGGGAAGCTGCTGGGTGCAAAGGATCCGGCGGATGTATACCGCCTGTCCTATGAAACGGATCCCTTAACGGCCAGGATCGTGCGTCGGCCAGGCGGCCTCCCCTATCAGTATACGCAGCTGGAACCGGGTTTCCTGAAAGAAACCTGCCATACCGTGATGCTCATGGACATGCTGATGTACCATCCGGACGATATTTTGGTGAAGGTGGATCGCACTGCCATGGCGGTGAGCCTGGAGACCCGGGTTCCCATGCTGGACCGGGATGTGGTGGAATTCGCCTGGAGCCTGCCGGTGGAGTATGAGAGGCAGGGTGAGACGGGAAAACTGATACTGAGGGACGTGCTATATCGGCATGTGCCAAAGGAGCTGATGGATCGGCCGAAGAAAGGGTTTTCCATCCCCATCGAAAAGTGGTTGAGGGAACCAGGGTTGCGGGAATGGGCGGAATCGCTGCTGAACCAAAGGACCTTGGAGGAACAGGGCTTGCTGAATCCGGATGTGGTGGGCCGGATTTGGGATGATTTCATAAACAAGGGGATTTGGCGCATCCAGATTTGGTTTCTCCTGATGTTCCAGGCCTGGATGGCGGAAAGGGCGGTATGCGTAAAATAGAACAGTTTGAACCGTTGCCTGTGCAGGAGGGAGGACAACGGGAGCGCCTTTCAGTGATCGTGGCCGTATATAATATTGAAGATTACCTGGAACGATGCGTCCGTTCTTTAATGCGCCAGACCTGGAAGAACCTGCAGATCATTCTGGTAAACGACGGCTCCACGGACGCAAGCGGGACGCTCTGCGATGCCCTGGCAGGAGAGGATGCCCGGATCCTGGTGGTACACAAAGAAAACGGTGGGCTGTCAGACGCCAGGAATGCGGGAATCGAGAGGGCGGAAGGGGACTACCTGGCTTTTGTGGACGGGGACGACTGGGTGGACGAAGGCATGTACGAGAACATGCTTTCCGCGCTGCGCCAGTTTGACGCTCCGCTGTGCGTCTGCCGGTATAAGCAGATCCGGGGAAAACAGATCGAGGATGCTTCCACAGGAGCAGCGTTGGTGTTTGAGGGAGAAGAAGCGCTGGAATGTTTTCTTCTGGAAGAGGATGAGGTGGCAATTCAGAATGCGGCCTGGAACAAGCTGTACAAAAGGGAGCTGATGGGGGAGCTTCGTTTCCCTGTCGGAAAATATTACGAGGATATCGTTTATACCACAAAGCTTCTGGCTAGGGCCGGCCGGACGGTCTATCTGGATCAGGCCTGGTACAATTATGTGCTGGAACGGGATGGGAGCATCATGGGGGAAGGAATCGGTGAACGGATTTTTACGGATCAAATCCCGGCCTATGAGGAAAAGGAAGCCTTTTTAAGGAGCATTGGTAGGACGGATTTGGCGGACGTGCACCGGTACTTTTTCTATAAGAGGATGCTGCTTTACTATACGGCCCTGGGCAAGGCGGCCCCGGAGAAGAGAAGATGTTTCCGGAAAAGGATCCGGCAGAGGCTTCTGCGGGACCGGAAAGAGATGGACCGAGTTTATGACTGCCGCGGCGCCAAGGCGCAGGAGAAGCGGAAAATGAAGATTTTTCTGTTTTCCCCGCGTATTTATCTATGGGTAATCTGGATGAACGACAGGTATGTGGTGCCCATGAAACAGAGAATTCGCAGAAGCGTGAAGAAAACCCGTTCTTGAAAAGCGCATGCTTTGGCCCGGATGAGCCGGTTCATGTGCCGTAAGGAGGGAAAAGCGAGGAAATTATGGTAATCGTTCAATTATCGGGTGGGCTGGGAAACCAGATGTTTGAATATGCTCTGTATCTGGCGCTTGCGGCCCGGGGCAGGCAGGTGAAGATGGACGATGTGACCTGTTATGGGCAGGGGACCAGGCCGAAACAGCTGGATGTGTTTGGCATCGACTATGAGCGGGCCAGTCGGGAAGAGCTGATTCAAATGACGGACGCTTCCATGGCCCCTTTTCAGCGGATCCGAAGGAAACTGGCGGGCCGCAGGTCAAAGGCCTACCGGGAGGCTGGCGTAAATATGGATCCGACCGTATTTGAACGGGATCCGGCGCTGCTGGAGGGATGCTTTCAGAGTGAGAAATATTTCGCGGACTGCAGGGAGCAGGTGCGGGAGGCCTTTCAGTTCCGTGGAATCGAGAACGGGAAATATCCGCTCCCGGAATCTTTTCGTGAACTCCTTACGCAGATAGAAGGGACACAGTCCGTGGGCGTCCATATCCGCAGAGGGGATTACCTGGATCCGTCCCACGGCGGAATCTACACGGGGATTTGTACGCCGGATTATTACAGCAGGGCTTTTGCTAGGATCAGGGAAAGATATCCGGCGGCTGTCTTCTATCTTTTCAGCAATGACCCGGAATGGACTGGAGCGCATTTTGGCGGAGCGGACATGCGGTTGGTGACAGGGAGTACGGAGGAGACGGGATATCTGGATCTGTTCCTCATGAGCAGGTGCAGGCACCAGATCATCGCGAATAGCTCTTTCAGCTGGTGGGGGGCGTGGCTGAACGGGAACCCGGAAAAGATGGTGATAGCGCCGGAAAGATGGCTGAACGGGCAGACATGCGAAGATATTTATACGGAGGATATGATTCGGATATGACGGAGAATATAAGGAAACTGAACCATATACTGAGCCGGTCGCAGAAACACAGGGTGGTGGCGCTGTGCATCATGATCCTGGTCAGCGGCCTTTTGGAAACCGTGGGAATCGGCGCAGTGCTGCCGCTGGTGCAGGCGATTCTGAACCGGGAGGGTATGATTGCAAATGAGAAGGTACAGAATGTATGCGGGTGGTTCGGCGTACAACTGACGGATGAGAATTTTAATCAGTTTATTCTGTTTTTGCTGGGTGCATTGATCGGGATCATACTGATTAAAAATCTGTTTATCCTCTGGCAGACCTATGTGCAGGCCAAGTTCGTGAATAACAATCAGTTCCGGACGGTCAGCTATATGTTGGAAGAATATCTGAACCGCCCCTATGAATTCTATCTGAATGCTGACATTCCCACCGTATTCCGGCTGGTGGACAGCGATGTGCCGAAGGTTTTCACCATCCTGCTGGAATATATCCAGCTGGCCTCGGAGGGCGTGGTGGCACTGTTTATCTGTACTTTTTTGCTGGTGGTGGATTACAAGATGACGCTGATCATCGGGGGAATCCTGGTGGGTATGACGTTAATGATCCTGCAGGTTATGAAGCCGGGGCTCAATACCATGGGATTAAAGTCTCAAAAGGTACAGAGCCGGATGGGAAAATGGCGCCTTCAGTCCATTTACGGGATCAAGGATGTGAAGATTTTGCACAAGGAAAGCTTTTTTGCGCAGAATTTCAGGAAGTATTCCCGGATTGCGGGAGAGGTGACCACCAAATATACCGTGCTCAACAACATTCCCAGGATGTTGATTGAGACCATCTGTATGACCGCAATCCTGCTCTATGTGGCCGCATTTATTCTGTCAGGCGGGGACATGATGGGGATGGTGGCACAAATCGCAGCCTTTGGATATGCCGCCACCAGACTGATTCCCAGCGTAAATAGGATTAATGGTCATGTGACTAATATCGCCTTTTTCCAGCCTTCCCTGGATTATGTATATGAAAATGTGGATTTCAGCGATTATACCCAGTATGGAGCCTATCAGAACAGGGATCAGGCGGACGCACAGCCCATCCGAGTGGAGGGGGAAATCCGGCTGGATCATATCTGTTATACCTATCCGGATTCCAATCGGCCCGTGCTGAAGGATGCCTGTATGCGGATTCCCGTGGGGAAGTCCGTGGGAGTGACAGGGCCTTCCGGTGCGGGAAAGACCACGGCCATCGATATTCTCATGGGGCTTTTGCGGGTACAGGAAGGACAGATCATCTGCGGCGGAAAGAATGTATTTGACAATTATCCCTCTTGGCTTTCCCATATCGGTTATATCCCCCAGTCCATTTTCTTGACGGACGATTCCCTGCGTGAAAATATCGCCTTTGGCGTGGCGCGGGAACAGATCGACGATGAAAGGGTATGGGAAGTGCTGGAGGAAGCGCAGATGAAGGATTTCGTCAGGCAGCTTCCTGGGCAGCTGGAGGCCAGCGTGGGAGATCGGGGCGTCAGGCTTTCCGGAGGCCAGCGTCAGCGGATCGGGATTGCCAGGGCGCTGTACCATGACCCGGAGATTCTGGTATTCGATGAAGCTACTTCGGCGTTGGATAACGACACGGAGTCGGCGATCATGGATGCCATCGAAAGTTTCCATGGGCGCAAGACGATGGTCATCATAGCCCACAGATTGCAGACCATAGAGAAGTGTGATATGATTTACAATGTGAATGAATGCAAAATTACCTTGACGCGGGGGAAGTGCAAAGATTGAAGCTGAAATTTTCAATCTCCCTGATTTGTATGCCCGCTGAAACGGCAGATGGGAGCAAGATTGAAAATTGACATTTTCAATCTCGGACTTTGTGACGCTGCGCGTCCCAAAGTTTCCGCTGATTAAAATGCCGCTTGCGCGGCGGAATGAGAGCAAACATGATAGGCACGGAGTTTTTAAAGGGGCAGGGACTGGGAAACCAGTTGTTCTGTTATATTACGGCCAGGTGTATTGCCAGGGAACGCGGATGTGCTTTCGGTACGGCAGGGCAGGAACAGCTGGCGGTGAATATCCACAGTAAACGGGGGATGTACTTTATGGAACTCGACCTGGGCGAACCCATAGTGGATGCGAAAGGATCTACCAGGAGCGGGATGGTGCGGTATGATGAGAGGGAAGAGCGCGTTTATTTGGGAAATTCCCGACACGATATGGAACATGGCTGCTATGTGGCGGGGGAGGATGATGCGCTTCACAGCCTATCTGACGATACGCTGATCTATGGAAATATGCAGGCGGAAGGCTATTTTGAGAAATACAGGGATGAGATCCGGGAATGGATGAAGGTGCTTCCGGCCTATGACAGTCATGAATTTACCAGGGATAACCTGTGTATCCTAAATCTGAGGGGTGGAGAATATACGGATAGCCCGGAACTGTATCTCGGGAAAAAATATTGGATGGATGGAATGAAAAATATGAGAAAGCTCCGTCCGGATATGGAGTTCATTATTGTAACGGACGATCCGCAGGCCGCCCGGAAGCTGCTGCCAGGCCTGCCGGTCTACCATTCCGATTTGGATCGGGATTATGTGATGATCAAAAATGCCAGATACCTTCTGCTGTCCAATTCCAGCTTTGCCTTTTTCCCGGCCTATACCTCCGACACGCTGGCATATGCCATCGCCCCCAAATACTGGGCCAGGCATAACGTATCTGACGGCTATTGGGCCTCGGAGCAGAATATTTACAGCATTTTTCATTATCAGGACAGGCAGGGAAGGCTGTTTAGCGCGGATGAATGCAGGAAGGAACTGGAGGAATATAAGAAGAATTCGGACAGATACGCTTTGGCAGGACGACGGTTGGAAGGAATGGAAAGACGGCTGGGGATACTGCAAAGCAGATGGATATACGGGAAATTTTATTTGAAGAAAATTTGGTATTCGCTGGAGAGGCGGATGGGGTATCGGGTGAGATATGCGAAGTAAGAGTCTGTTTATGAAGGATAAGAAGGACAGGTCAAAACCGGCTTACAGCCATTTTCAACCGTAAAATTACGTCTGCTAAAGCGGGCAGGAAGGCCAAAATGAAGAAAAAGGAATCAGACAAGCTCCAACTTCCCAACGTGACCCTATGCGCCATGACCAGCGTAAACGTGCGGGCCACAATCAGGGCGATGGAATATAGCATGCGGGGAATCTGCTTTGGGGACGCCCTGATCATTACCCATAGAAAACCGTTTTTCCTTCCGAAGGGAATCCATTACAGGCACATTTCCAAATTGGAAAATATCGACGATTTTAACTATAAAACAGTATATGATCTGGGAGACTATATTCAGACGGATTATGCGATGCTGGTGCATTATGATGGCTATGTGGTGCATCCGGAGCAATGGAGGAATGAATTCCTGGACTATGATTATATCGGCTCCCCATGGCCACTGCCCAAAGAGGGGGACGACACTACCTACCGGGATATCCACGGGAATCTGTGCAGGGTGGGGAATAGCGTAGGGATCCGGAGCAAGCGTTTGATGGATTATCCGAAGAAAGCAGGCGTTCCCTGGACGCCGGAAAAGGGTTGGTATAACGAGGACGGCTTCCTGTGCTGTCGGATCCGCCATCTTCTGGAGGCGGAGGAAATGCGCATCGCCCCTCTGGAGGTGGCAAGATATTTCGGGCATGAAAGTATGCTGCCGGAGACAGAGGGGATCGTTCCCTTTGCTTTCCATAAGTGGCAGGGGACGAATGCGGCGTATCCGGATTTTCGACGGAAACATCCGCTGATAGATGCCCTGCGCAGGCTGCATGGCAGGATTGTGAATGCCAGAAGGTAAGGCTCAAACGTATGCGCTAAAGCGCTCAGATGGGAGCCGGTCAAAAAACGTTATGGAGGCGGTATTGCGGACGATGTCTGCGGTGTGCAGGAGTTTGGCGTATGGATGAAAGGGATCCTATGGTATACGATTGTTTTCAGTTTTTCAATGAACTGGATATTCTGAAGCTTCGGCTGCATGTGCTCTCGCCGGTGGTGGATCGTTTCGTCATCAGCGAAGCCACGGAGACCTTTTCCGGGAATCCAAAGCCGTTATATTATGAAGAAAATAAGGATATGTTTTCTGAGTTCGCGGACAAGATCATTCATGTGGTGGTGGAGGACACGCCTCCCGGCTATACCCACGATAGGGATACGTTTCAGAAGAATGCGGTGGGGAGGGGATTGAAAGGATGCCGGGACGAGGACATTATTCTTTTCAGCGATCTGGACGAGATTCCCAATCCGGATAAAATCAGGGAAATTTTGGCGGATTTTGATCCGGATAAAATCTACCATTTTGCCCAGCGTATGTTTTACTGCTATCTGAACATGGAAGAGACGTCAGGAAACCTGCTCTCCTATGCGGGAGAGTTCGAAGGGGTGGAGAAAAAGCAGTGGATCGGAAGCAAGATGTGCAGCTTCCAATTGCTGCGGGAACAGAATCTTCAATTGGGAGAACTTCGGTTCCCACAGCGAAAGGAAATCGGCGTTCGGGTGGCGGATGGGGGATGGCATTTTGGATATATGGGCGGCCACGGGGAGAAAAACGCGAAGAAAAGGGTGGCGGAGAAGGTACGGTCTGCTGCCCATCAGGAACTGAACCGGGCGGAAATTCTCTCCAAAGTGGACGATAACATCAGGGACGGGAAGGATATTTTCGGGCGGGATGCGGTATTTGAACGGGTGGAAATCGATTCGACCTATCCTGCCTATCTGCGGGAACACTTGTCGGAATATGATTTCCTGATCCTGAAGGAGGAACCTGGGTGGAAGAGGGCATTACGCCATGGCCTGTCCTGGGGAAAACGGAATTATTATCGGGCAGGCCGGGGAATGAAGCGGGTGATACGCAGGCTTGCTGGAAGGGGTTAGCCTCATGGGAGCGTGAGGCGGTACCGCGGCCAGATGGGAGCAGGATTTTCCCCAGAAGTTGTATGCGCGCCGGACGCGCGGATGGGAGCCAGACATGGAAAGAAAGGCAGACAACCCCAAGGTTTCGATCTGTATACCATGTTATAATAATGTGGATGAGGTAAGGCGCCTTCTCCTTTCCGTTGCGGGGCAGACCTTCCGGGATGTGGAAATAATCGTGAGCGACGATTCCACGGACGGAGAAACGCAAGCCCTTGCCGCACAAATTTTCCAGGGGGGAATTCCTCTGGAGAAGGGGGAAACGCTTTTTGTGGGTCCTGCTCAGAGCAAAGGCCAGCAGGGAGGAGATGCCATAAATCCGGGCGACAGCAGGAGGACGGCTGCGGGGGCAGAGGCGGTACCTCTTCCGGGCCGTTTTCGATATTATCACAACGAAAAGCCCCTGGGTCATATTTTCAATTGGAACCGGGCGTTGGAGCTGGCAGAAGGGGAATATATCAAAATCATGTTCAGCGACGACTGGTTCACCGAAGAGGAAAGCCTTGAGAAAATGGTTTCCCTGCTGGAAGAAAATCCGGATGCCTCTTTGGCGTTTTGCGGAACAAGGCAGGTGTCCGAGGCAAAGTCCTGGTCCCGCCAGGCCGGCCAGCCCTATCTGGACAGGCTGCGGGCGGATTACCGCAGCCTATTTCTGGGAAACGAGATCGGCGCGCCCAGCGCGACCCTGTACCGTTCCTGCGGCGCACGATTCGATGAGAGAAGCAATTGGGCCTCCGATATGTTCCTGTACTTTGAGATTCTGGGCAGAAATCCGCATTTCGTGTGTACCGGCCAGCCGCTGGTATCCATCGGCATTCATGAAGAGCAATATACCGGGATGTTTGCGGAGCGGGATATCAGAAAATATCAAGACAGCCGTTTCCTGTATGAAAAGTACCATCTGAAGGAAAACGAAGATTGTAGGGGAGAAATGCTGCGTCTGACGGTGGTTTACGGCCAGGGATGGAAGAACGCCCGTTCCTGCGGCGCGGATTTTGGAGAATACGCTAGAGAGAGGATTCGTTGGTTTTGGAAGAACACAGTGCTGGGTTATTGGGGCGGGCTGCTTCACAGACTTGGCGTAGATCGGGAACCCGTCTCGTGATCTATGGGCCGCCTGCGGCGGCAGAATGAGAGAAGACATGCTGTATTATCACAAAAAATGGTATGATAAGCTTTATCCCCTGGGACAGGCTTGCTTCTATCTGGGGCTGATCGTGGAGCTTGCCATCGTCATCCTCGATAAAAGTGTATATATCAATCCGTTAGAGGGCCAACTTTTCCGATTAGCCTTTGTGCTTTTTTCCGTGAAACTGCTCTGCTCGCGCTATTGCGTGCGACAATGGCTGTGGATCCTGGGTTTCGGCGTCATTGCCGGGATATGCTATCTTGCCTCGGGCAGGGATGAGGCGGTACGGCTGGTGGTATTTTGCGCGGCTTTCCAGGATGTGGATTTGAAAAAGGCGTTAAAGCTCGCATTTTGGTTTACGCTGGCCGGATGCCTGGCGTTGGTAGGGCTTGCGGCGACGGGGCTCTTCGGGAACATGTATATTATCGATGAGGGGGACAGAGGGATCCGTTACTGCTTCGGCCTGGGGCATCCCAACGCTTTCTACTGTATGTTCTGGGTGTTGGTAACGCTGGGAATCTACCTGTATCATGAGCGGATGCGCTTGGTGCATTACGGCGCGCTCGCTGTCCTTGGTGTCCTTCTGTATCTGCCCACCAATTCCCGGACGGGAATTTTGATTCTGCTTTTTACCCTGGTTTTTTCCGTAAGTTTAACGTTGGGAAAGGGGGTATGGGAGAGCAAGTGGATCTATCTGCTGGGAATCGGCGGTTTTCTATTGTGCGCGGGCCTTTCCGTATGGATCGCCTGCTACGAACGGTATCAGGGGCCGTTCTATCCCTTTGACTGGATCTTTACTGGCCGGATTACGAGCATGAATAACTGGACGGACGGAGGGGGGATTATCACGAACTGGCGTCTTTTCTCCCGTCCGGAAAACGTAAAATATTTTGATATGGGGTATGTGCGCCTGTTTTACTGGTACGGAATCATTCCGGCTGTTGCCTTTCTTACGATGTATGCGCGTACGATGTGGGAATGCCGAAGAAGGAAGGATTATGCGGGGTTCATTTTATTGACGAGCTTCGCGCTGTATACTATGCTGGAGGCGCATTTTATATCCGTCTATTTGGGTAGGAATTATGCGCTGTTTCTGATGGGAGCCTGGTGGACGGGAATGGTGACGAGGAACGAAGGAGATGCCGGAGTCAATATCGCGGGCATGGCCGGCGATAGGAAGGGATACAAAGTCTGAAACTTTGTTTCAAACGCTTTATTGGCAGCAGTATTGCAAGCACTGCTTGCGATAGGCAGGAGTATACCCCTTGATTTGTACGCGCGCCAAAGCGCGCAGATGGGAGCCGACTATGCGGCTGGTGATTGACTGTTTTAAACTGGTGAAAGGAAAAGGAAAGAGCATCGGCATCTATAATCTGGCTAAGACATTGGCGGGACATCTGGCGGAAAGCAACCGTAACGGGGAACACTGCGAGGAAATCATTGTCCTGGGCAATGAATATAACCGGAAGGACTTCGATATCCCTGGGATCCGCTTTGTGAAAATGAAGGGAAATCCTTTGAACAAAGTCTACTGTATGATATGGGAACTATTCCTGGTTCCCGGGCAGGCCAGAAAATACGGCGCGGATCGGATTCTATTCCCCAGAGGATACAGGCCTGCCTTTTACAGGGGAAAGGATACGGTAATTATCCACGATTTGATTCCTTTCTTCTACGACAAATATTTTCCCGGTGTGCTCAACCGGGTGGAAAATGCCTATATCATGAGCAGGCTCAAAGCGTCCATGAAGCATGCGGACCGGATCGTTACGATTTCTGAATTTTCCAGGCAAGAAGTGGATGCCATGTGTCCGGGAAGCGGGAAGCGCGTCAGAGTGATCTATAACGGGGTGAATGCGATTGCCGACATGGGGGGAGAAAACAGCCTGAGGCCAGAGGAGCCCTATCTGCATGCGGTCACCTCAGGTTTGCCCCATAAAAACGCCGCGGGCATTCTGAAAACCTATGACGCGTATTTTCGTCAAGCGGCAGCTCCCCTTCGGTTGGTTCTGGTGGGCGTGGAGAGCGTGGAGCGCGTTTGCCTGGAAAACGGCATTCGAATCAGCCCGGAGGCCGCGCAGGCCGTCATCTGTTATCGGTATATCGAAAGCGCGGAGGAGATGCACAGCCTTTTGGCAGGAGCCAGGGCATTTCTGTTCCTTTCTCTGATCGAAGGATTTGGATTCCCGCCCGTGGAAGCCATGCAGCTGGGTGTGCCCGTGATTTGCTCTAACCGCACAGCCTTGCCTGAGGTGGTGGGCGATGCCGGGCTTCTGACGGATCCGGAGGATATAGCGGGAACGGTGGAATGCATTAACCGGTTGGTCTCGGACGAAGAGCTCCGGGAAGAATTGATCCGGAAGGGCTATGAAAACGTAAAACGGTTTGATTGGGACAGCCGTACCAGCCAGTATTGGGAGGTTCTTGCACAGTGAATGGCCTGATCTCGGTGATTGTGCCGGTTTATAACGCGGAAAAATATCTCTCCTGCTGTGTGGCAAGTATTCTTGCGCAGAGCTATAGCAACCTGGAAGTTTTGTTGGTGGACGACGGCTCCACGGACGAAAGCGCGGCTCTATGTGAAGAATGGTGTGCAAAGGACGGGCGGGTTCGCCTCTTACGTCAGAAAAATGCAGGGGTATCTTCTGCACGAAACAGAGGATTGGAGAAAGCATCGGGGGAATATATCGCCTTTGTGGATGCGGATGACTGGATTTTGCCTGGAATGTTGGAAGGGCAGATGGATTGTTTAAAACGGGAAGGCAGCAATATGGTGTTGGGCGGTTTCCGGGAAGTGGGACGGGCGGAACGGGACAGGCAGCAGGGAAGCCTGTGCAGAGGGACGCCCCAAACCGAAGTCATATCCCGGGGCGAGGCGGATGCGTTCGAAGCTGAGACAATGGATCCGGAGGGCTATGCGGGAGGGTATCTTCTGGCAGGTAATACCCGTTGCTGGAGCATCCTTTTTTCACGGGAAGTTTTGAATCAGGTCCGATTTCGGACGGATTTGACGATTGGCGAGGATCTCATGTTCCTGGTGGACTGCCTTCCGTTCATGCGTCGGGTTACCGTGATGAAAAGCCGGGAATACTGCTATTATATCAATGAAGAGGGGGCGATGTATTCCCCTTTCCGTGCCTCCTACATGGATCAGATCCGCTGCTGGAAGCTGGCAGAAGAAAAGATTGCGGGCCTGTATCCCTCCTGTGTGCCGCAGGCCGCGGCCTGTCTGTTTCAGGCGGCGCTGCTGGTGGCAGGAAAGCTGGCGTTGTTGCCCAAAGACGGAGAAGGAACGCGGGGAACTGAGGAAGCGGCTTGGGGGAGAGAAAGCGGAGGGAAAGGGAAAACGGAAAGCGGAACGGATGGAGCCCCAAGAGGACGGGGCGCTTTCCGGGAAAGATATCTTTGGGCCTGCCATGAAGCGGCCGGCGTAGCATGGAAGCGTTTGGGAAGAAGGGGAAGAAGGATGCTTCCGGCAGGCTATCGGATCAAGGGGCCAGTTTTCCTGTATGCACCGAGAGCATATCTGGGATTATACCATGTCTGGAAAGGGCGGAAATAATGCGGCGATATCGTGGAAAAAAGGATAAAATTGTTCTATATATGCATGCGGGGAGCGGGAACCACGGCTGTGAGGCCATCGCGCATACGGTAATCCGAATGTTGCCGAAACCGGCGATTGTGGTGACGAACAGCGCAGCGGAGGACGAATCTTATTCGCTGAAGGGAATGTGTACCCTGATAGAAGAGAAGAAAATCAGGAAGAATTTTTTTATCCATGTTTTTTATTATCTGAAGGAAAGGCTGCTGCATGAACCGGAAGCGGCGTTCCGCTATCGGTTCCGGGAGGTATGCGGGAGGAACCTGCGCCAGGTGAACATCTCTATCGGGGGGGATAATTACTGCTATGACACCTTGGTGAAGGATCTGGTATATACGAACCGGTTGTTCACGGGACAGGGAGCCCAGACTTTTCTACTGGGCTGCTCTATTGAGCCGGATCTTCTTTCAGAACCGGAGATTATCGAAGATATGAAGCGTTACAGCGGTATTATCGCCAGAGAATCTCTAACCTGGCAGGCGCTTGTACAGGCAGGGCTGAAAGAAAGGAGCTTCCTGGCTCCGGATCCGGCATTCCTTCTAGAGGCTGCTTGCCTGCCTCTCCCTGCGGGATTTGCAGAGGGAAATACGCTGGGACTGAACGTGAGCCCCATGGTGGTGGAACGGGAAGGGATACCCGGGATTACCATGGAAAATTATCGGGAGCTAATTCGGCATGTGATGGCGCACACGGATCTGAGCGTGGCTTTGATTCCCCATGTGGTATGGAAGAACAATGACGACAGGACGGTTTTGAAAGAATTGTACCGGGAATTTAAGGATACGGGCCGGGTCGTGTTGATCGAGGACTGTGGTTGCGCGCAGCTGAAGGGGTACATTGCGAGATGCCGGTTTTTCATCGGGGCGAGGACCCATTCCACCATCGCCGCCTATTCATCATTAATTCCTACCTTGGTGGTAGGGTATTCCGTGAAGGCGCGAGGAATTGCCCTGGATCTGTTCGGGACATGGGAAAATTATGTGATGCCGGTACAGACGTTGCGGGAAAGCGGGGAACTGACCGCCGGATTTGAATGGCTGCGCCGGGAAGAGGAAGCGGTGAAAAAGAGGCTGACCGCCGTGATGCCCGCCTATTTGGAGCGGGCCAGGCAGGCAGGAAAGATGATTGAACGTTTGACGAGTCAGTGAGAGTGCGCGCAGTATGGCGATCGATGCGCGGGTAATTGTATAGGATGCCTGCGATATGAGAAAGGATTGAAACTTCATTTCTTTTTCCTGATTTGGATATGCGCCCTGGCGCGTGGATGGGAGCCAAGCATGGAACAATTAAGAGCGCTTTGGCGCAATTCGGAGACAGAGCGCAAAGCCGAGGAGTTATGCGCCGCCGTGGCGGAGAATCTGTTTACTTGGCCCGTTTTGAGCCGCAAGGAAAAGTGGAAGCGCCGGATAAAAAAGTACATTTTATTCCGAAGTGTGCCGCCGATCGATCATTATTACTGGCCCAATGCCCTTTTGGCGGAAGGACTTTCCGAATGGATGAAGGCGGGGGGAGATGGACGGGGCGTAGAGCCATTGAAGAGATATTATGACGGATGGCTCCAAAAAGGGCTTCCGATGTATTGCCTGGACAATGGGGCAAACGGTATGCCGCTGCTGGATTTATATGAATATACCGGGGAAAAGAAGTACCTGGACGGAGCAGAAAGGCTGGCTGAATTCCTGCAAAATCATGATCGGGACGAGCAGGGAAATCTTCCCTATCGGATCAGGCAGGGAAATCATATCTATGCCGACGGACTGGGTATGATCTGCCCATTCCTTTGCCGCTATGGGAAAAAGACCAAAGAAGGAGCGGCGATGGAACTTGGCGAAGTCCAGCTGATCCATTTCCTGGAAAAGGGAATGGACGAGGGGAGCGGCCTGCCTTACCATGGGTTTGACAGCCGGACAGGGGAAAAATATGGCTGCATTGGCTGGGGCAGGGCCGTAGGATGGCTGATGACGGGACTATCCCGGAGTCTTCCCTGGCTTACCAAAGAGGATCCGAGGCGAAATTTGCTTCAGGAGCGGTTTCGGGAACTGGTGGAAACCATTCTGGATTTTCAAAGAGGGGACGGCAGTTTTGGCTGGCTTCTGCCCGCTGTGGAGGGCCCGGCAGATACCTCGGCCACGGCCATGATTGCCTGTGCCCTCCTGGAGGGAAAGCGGGACGGTATCCTGGATGAAAAGGTGGATGGAGCGGTTTTGGGGGCAACAGAATTTGTGTTATCCTGTGTCAACGGCGGCAGAGTGAGGCAATGTTCCGGAGAGTGCGGAGGATTCGGGGAGTATCCGCAAAGATACGGCAGTTACCCATGGAGCGACGGCCCGGCGCTGCGGCTGCTCGGGCTGCTGGAAGGAGTGGCGAGTGAACGGACAGGGACGGTTAATACTGTATGATACATGTAACTTTCGCGATTACCCGGTGGGCGGGCAGCTGACGAGTATCCGGAATTTTCTGCGTTTTCTTTCGGAAGAGTATCCCGAAAAAATCGGCGAGGTGCTTCTAGTGGGCGTTTCATGCGATGAAGGAGAGGTTGGCAGGGAGCAAAGGATTCATATAGAGGGGGAAGGGCTTGGCAAGGGAGGCGAATTCCGTTTTCTTGCGGTGACGCAGGCAGCCACAGATCAGGGACATGTGAAAAAGTCTTTGAGGCTGGAATATCTGAAAGGCCTTTTCCAATACAGGCGATGTCTCGGGCTGAAGAAAGGGGACTGTAATTATATCCATACGCCGGAAGCTTTTGCGGCGATCCGGCTCCTGCGGCCCGGTGCGGCGTGCTATGTGTTTTCCCACGGAACCTATCTGGATATGTGGCGGCGGGTACGTTTTTTTAAAAAGGCGCCTTTGGTGCGCAGGCTGTTTCAGGGCTTTCTGATGCATGTGATCAGAAGAAGCACTGCGGTATTCGTATTGGAGAAAAAGACGTTGGAGGACTATGAGGCTTATAATGCCAGAGTGTATCAGGTGAAGAATTCCATCGTCTGCCATCCCTTTTTCGAACGAAGTCTGCATGAGGATTGCGTACGTTTCCTGTATGCCGGCCGTCTGTCTGCGGTAAAGAATGTGGGGCCGCTGATCGAAGCGGTGAAAGGATATCACAGAAACTGTTGTCTTACCATACTGGGAGACGGAGAGGAGCGGGAAATGCTGGAGCGTTTGGCGGGCGGCAGCGATAGGATCCGGTTTGTCGGGGCCGTTGGGCCCGAGGAGGTGTCCGAGGAAATGCAGCGTGCGGATATTCTTCTCATGAATTCGGTGTTTGAAGGGATTCCGATGACCATTCTGGAGAGTATTTCCTATGGGCTGCCGGTGATAACCACGGATGTGGGGGGGATCGGCGAGGCGTTAACCTATAGCCTGGATTCGGAAGTGACGGACGGCAGCGTGGAGCAGATACAGGAGGCCATGGACCGGATCGGAAAAGAGTACGGCCGGTATGTGCGGAATGCCCATGAAAAGTCGTCGCAGTTTGATTACAGTCGTGTGAACCGGACGGTGTTTTCCGTCTTGAATGAAACGCTTTGTTGGGAGGAACGCCCTTCGGAGGCGAAATCCGGGGAAGCGTAAATGATGCAGGGGCATGAATTTGAGATTCCGTTTCAAATTCTTTCTTGGCAACAGTATTGCAAGCGCAGCTTGCTATATGCAGGGGTATAATCATGATTCGAAGTAGGGCTGAACTGAAGGAATACCTTGCCTGTGAGCGGGCCCTCTATTTCAGGGAAAAAGGGGGATCCGTGTTCGCAGCCCGGCTGATGCGTTCCAAGATGTACCGGATTTGGCAGTATCTATGGGCACTACGTCATGCCGAGTATTATAAAATGCGTTCCGGCCCGTTCAGTAGGGCCGCGTTCGTCTGGTATCACCGTAGGAAAAATATGCTGGGGGCTAGGTTGGGATTTGAAATTCCGGAGAACTGTGTGGGAAAAGGACTTCTGATCTATCATATAGCGCCGATCGTGATCAACGAGGATGCCAGAATAGGAGAGGATTGCCGGATTACGGGAAATTTCTGCGCAGGGAATACCGGGCCGGGAACGGCCAGTCCGATATTGGGAGATCGAATTATGGCGGGCTGGGGAAGTTGTGTGATCGGGGATGTGTATGTGGCGGACGATGTGGCTATTGGAGCAGGCTGCGTGGTAACGCGCAGCGTAAAGCAACAGGGAGCCCGCGTAGTGGGGGTGCCCGGGCAGGCGCTGCCGGATCATAAGCCTGGTGGAAATGCCTGCTAAAGCAGGTAAGGGGAGTTTACAGGGAAATGGTAAGCGTGATTGTACCAGTCTATAACGGAGAGTCTTACCTGGAGAAATGTGTGAGGAGCATCACAGGACAGTCCTGGAGGCAGCTGGAGATCATTTTGGTGAACGACGGTTCCAGGGATAAAAGCGGACAGTTATGCGATAGCTTTGCCGAGGAGGATCCAAGGATCCGAGTGATCCATAAGGAAAACGGCGGGCTGATGTCGGCTTGGATGGCCGGCGTAACGGAGTCGTCGGGGGAATATCTGTGCTTTGTGGACTGTGACGACTGGGTGGATACTCGTATGGTGGAAGCTTTGGCGGAGAAGGCTACGGGATGTACGGGAGAAATCATTTGCTGCAATTTCCTGATCGAACGGCCGGACGGAGCCACAAAACATCGTCATGAGCTGCCCTGGGGGACCTACGAGGGAGTTTCTCTTGAGGAGGTAAAATCCAGACTTTTGGGCAATGAAAGAAGAACGGTATCCATGTCTCGCTGTATGAAACTGTTTTCCAGGGAACTGATTACGGAAAATATGAAATACTGTAATCCGAAGATCCGTATGGGCGAAGATGTGAATATTGTTCTTCCTGCCCTTTGCGACTGCCGCCGGCTTGTGATTCTGGAGGATGCCTTGTACTACCATTATTTCTATAATCCGGCTTCCATGGTGCATCGGTACGATGAGAAAATGGAGGAAGGAATTCGGGCGCTGTCGGATGCGGTTTGGACGGTTTTCCGCGATAAAGAACCGGAGGGATGGGAGAAGCAGTGGGAAAAGGAGAGCGTATATCTGGCCATGCTGGCAGTGAAGAATGAGCTGCGCGGCGGTCAGCCGGGATACGTGGCCCGCACGGCCGCGATATGTGAAAATATGGGGATTAAGAGCCGATTATCCGCCTATTCCATAGAGACGCAGGAGCAGGCAAATCGGATATTGCTATGGGTGATGAAGCAGCCGGATGGATTTCGCTGTCTGGCCGGGAAGAATCTGTTCGCACTGTATGATTGGTGGATAGGACGGAAGGCGTATAAGAGATGATCATTATCAAGGTGATGGGCGGCCTGGGCAACCAGATGCAGCAGTATGCCCTATATGAAAAATTCAGATCGATGGGAAAGGAAGCCAGCCTGGACATTTCCTGGTTCGAGGATTCCATGCAGCAGGAGAATGTATTGGCCAGGAGGGAGCTGGAATTAAGGCTATTTGATAAGCTGGAATTCAGGGTATGTACCCCTAAAGAAAAAGAGGCATTGCTGGGAAAAGGAAACCTTCTAGGCAAGGTGGCCCGAAGGCTGAATCCAAAGAGATATCGGCATTTTCAGGAAAGCGATATGTACCATCCAGAGATTTTCACTTTAACGGACTGCTATCTGGAGGGGCACTGGGCTTGCGAGAAATACTATGGGGACATTTTGTCCTTGCTGAGAGAAAAAATTAGATTTCCCCATTCTTTGGAACAGAATTATATTGAATATTCTGGATATAGCGGCACAAAAGAGGAAAATTTTGTTGAAAAATTGAAAAATAGTAAAAATAAGACGGAAAAAGAAGAAAATAATGAAAATAGACAGAATGAAGAGGGGATTATATATGAAAAATTCGATGATAGGCAGAATATAGAAAAAAATCAGAATAATAAGAATATAAATATTAAAAATCAAATGAAAACAGAAAATTCTGTCAGTATCCACATACGTAGAGGGGATTACCTCGATCCTGCTAATGCAGGAATGTTCGGGGGGATCTGTACGGAAGAATACTACAATTCGGCGGAACGGTATATCAGGGAACGGGTGAAGGATGCACATTTTTACCTTTTTTCAGACGATACGGCATATCTGGAGCAGAATTATCATGGAAGGGAGTACACCATCGTTGACTGGAATAAGGGCAGGGACAGTTTCTATGATATGGAACTCATGAGCTACTGCAAACACAATATCTGTGCCAACAGCACATTCAGTTTCTGGGGCGCCAGGCTGAATGGTACGGAAGATAAAATGATGATCCGGCCCGCCAGGCACAAAAACGGCCAGGAAATCGACCCTGTCAGGATGCATGAACTGTGGAGAGACTGGGTGTTGATTGATGAGAAAGGAAAAGTGATCTGAATCCGGTTATGTGTTCCACAGGGAAGAGCCGGAGGTGGAATTGCACGATCGTCGAGAGCGAAGTGGGGAGATTTGGATGAAGAAATGGATAATGAAGCTGGGGAAAAGGCAGGTTGCCATATGTTCTGTGGCCGTGTTTTTATTGAGTATGCTTCCGCTGCTGTACATGTGCAAGTATGTGCATGCCTCGGGTGACGATTACGGGTATGGTGCGTGGACACATGCCGCATGGCTGGATACCCGTTCGCTTTGGGAGGTATTGAAGGCGGCTGGGCGAACCGTTCGGAAATACTATTATGGCTGGCAGGGAACATGGTCTTCCGTTTTCCTGTTTACGTTACAGCCGGAAGTATTTTCCCAGGATGCGTATTGGATCGTTCCATTTCTCATGAGTGGGCTGACAATAGCAGGCGTGTCTCTTCTGGTCTATTATTTCATGGTGGAGAAGGTGGGATTTTCCAAAAGTGTTTTTGCGACGGTGGATTGCTGCCTCTTGTTCGGTATGCTGCAGTTTATTCCCAGGACAAAGTCTGCGCTTTTTTGGTATAATGGAACGGCCCATTATATTGTTCCGTTTTTTATGGCATTGCTTGCAATTTACTGTTTCTATCGATATATTGACACTTATCGGTTTCGATATTGGATGATTTCCCTGGTATGTATGTTCTTTTTAGGAGGAGCCAGTTATTTGTCCGCGTTGCTGGCGCCGATTATCCTGGTTCTTTTGTTGCTGTGCTACGCTGGAAGACGTCGGCGTTCTTTGCTTTTACTGATTCCGCTGGCAGTTGAAGGGATTGGGCTGGCTATTAGTATGGCGGCGCCGGGCAATCGGGTGCGCGGGGGAGACGAACTGGCCTTTTCCGTGGGAAAGGCGTTGGATACGGTACTGGAATCCTTCAGGCTGGGGGGAAGAACGGTTGGAGAGTATTGGAGGGAAAGACCTGTGATTTACATTATCCTGCTGTTTATTGCAGTGGTGGTGTGGGAGGCGCTGCTGCGGGAAGAAACAGACTTTGAGTTTCGGAATCCTGCTGTTTTCACGTTCCTTCTGTTTGGCACCTGGTGCGCTATGTTTTCGCCTGGTATCTATGCGGGCACGGAGGTGTCAGGGGGCGTGCCCAATACAATTTTCCAGGTTTTTTTACTGTTATCCGCAGCTATAATCATCTATGATCTGGGCTGGCTGTATATGCGGATGAAGAGAAAATATGCAGGGAACAAGCAGCCCTTCTGGATGGATCAGGAAGGCTTTCGATGGAAGGGGGCCTTTCCGATCGTCCTTTTATGCGGGATTCTTGTGATAGTCTGCAGAAGCTATGTAAGGGATTCTACCATGATCCAGTGTATAGAATATGTAATGAGTGGGCAGGCTGAGGACTATAAGGCACAGATGGAAGAAAGATTTCTGCTTTTATCGGACGATACGCGCAAGGAGGTGATTCTTCCGCAGATCAACCAGGAACAGGGGCCTCTTATGCATATGGAGGTTTTGCCGGATCCGAATGCCTGGACGAATCAAGTGGCCTGCGAATTCTATCGGAAGGATAAAATTATAGGAGTGGAAAGAAAAAATTGAAAATTTAGTTCCACTCTCTTTGGTTGAAGAACGCGCTCTGTACGTAAGAGGGAAGCAAGGCTGAAAGAGGAACGCTTTCAACTTCCCTGATTTGTATGCGTACCAAGGCGCGCAGATGGGAGCAGTAATGAAAAATCGGGATTCCAATATGGAGGCGCTGCGAATCATAGCCATTCTTATGGTTCTCTACATACATGCCTTTGGCTTGATATCCGGGATGGGGTATACAGAGTTGGGCAAAAATACGACGAGGTTGGCTAACGCTGTCTGTAATACGGGAGTTAGCTGCTTCATTTTGATTTCTGGATATTATGGAATTAGTTTTCAGTGGAAGAAGCTGATCCGTATGGAACTGATGGTTATTTTTTATTCTCTGTGCATGACGATGCTGGGGGCAGCATTCTTCCCGGAGTCGATGACCGACAGCGTTTTTGAACTGCTGGTAAAGTCCTGTATTCCCGCGGCATCCAGAAAGTACTGGTTTTACAGCTGCTATGTCTGCCTGATGCTGATGAGCCCTTTTTGGAACAGGGCGGTGGAAAAGGTGGGAAAGGACCTCTTTACATGGCTCGTTGGGGTAATGCTGGTTTTATTCAGCATTTTTCCAACCTTCCTGTATTTTGAAATTACCATGGATTTGGGAAAAGGCCTGGTCAATATGACCATGCTGTATCTGGCTGGCAGGTGGATTCGGATGTATGGGGATTACGAGCTGAAGAGGAAAAATGGGATACTGCTCCTGCTGATTCTTGCGGGCGTCAATTACTTATCCCATGTTTTCACGATTCATATAGCTGGGATTACGCTCAGGCTGACCAAGGATAACAGCATTACCAATATTCTGATTTCCGTCTTGCTCCTTTACCTGTTTAAAGGGTTCCGCTTCCGGTCAAAATTCATAAACTGTGTGGCAGAAAAGGTATTCGCCGTTTTCATCATGAATACCTTTGTGATGGAGCTGGTACACGGATATGTGATGAAGTTTGATCATGATATGATAATGTCGAACTGGATGCCCGTGTGGATTACAGCGGATGTGCTTCTGACATTTGGCATATGCATCGTGATTGAGGCCGTGAGAAAATTCCTGCTGGGGAGCGTGGAAGACAGATTGACAAGGAAAATCAGTAAGGTGGGTGAAACGATCGCAACGAGAGGAAGGCGTGTGGGGTGGGAAAAAATAAAAAGATTTCTGTTCCTGCAATAACCATAGGAGATGAAATCAATGCAAGAGCATTGAAACCGCATCCGCTCATGCCCGGCAGGATTTCGCCCGAAGAGGAACGGCCAGGAGGGTGCATGGCGACCGTACCATGTTTTGGCGTGCCGTTGCGCCGGACATTCCAATGAGCCCTGGACGCTTCCCAGTCGAGCAAAGGCTCTCCTGGGAAGCAGGTCTCATCTGCATGGCGCAATATGCACGCAAAAACATGGTGCGGCCGCCATGCACCCTCCTGGCCGTTCCTCTTCGGGCGAAATCCTGCCGGGCATGAGCGGATGCAATTTCAGTGATCTTACATTAGGGAAAATTCGGATAGAAAGGCTGGGAAAGGCGCGAAAAAGGAATAGGGCCCTATTCCATGGCGCCCGGCGTAATGCCTGAAATACGCTGCTTTTGGTAGTATCTGGCCATGGACTTATTCTTCCAGTCATCTGGGCTTTCCTCAATATCGCTGAAAAACAGGAGATAAGGATGCGTGGCAAAGCGTTCCAGGCTTATGCTATCCCCGTCTGCCATGCGGAGGGCTTGTGTCCGATCCTCCCCTTCTTTTCCATAGGCGGCAGCTTCCCCGGTGAGAAGGGAATGGTAGGCTGAGGCTGAGGTGAAATAGTCGGGATTTACCGCAGTATACAGAACGCCGATGAAGCCTGCAAGCAGAAGGACGCAGCCTAAGTAAATTTGCGTGTTCCTCCGCTCCAGGCAGCTTCCAGGGAGCTTATCGGACAGATGGCCGTGTCGATACAGCCATCCCATCATATAAAAGAGATTGGCAATGACTAACAGCAGGAAGTCCAGAAAAATTATATTGAATATCCTTCCGCCGCCTGCGATTCCCGTAGCAAAAAGGCTAGGAGTAAACATGGCGGACAGAAGGCAATAGGAGCCGCCAAAAACGAGCAGGGGACAGGGATAAGAAAAACGCGGGCCAACCGCCTTTACCGCTTCCCAGAGAAAGGGAAGGAGGGCCAGGACGAAGAGCAGGTAAGTCCAGTCAAACCAGGTCTCGGAGACATATTCCACACAGTAGTAGAAGGAGAGGAGTATCGATTTTACAATGCCGGGGCGGTATTCCATGGTTTCCTGCCTGACAGCATTTCCAGGAGCCAGCACATTCAGGGCAAAGGCGGTCAAAAAGAAGAAAAAGGGAAGGGCAAGAAGAGCGCTTTCCTTTTTTTTACGGCATAACAGGAGCAGGATGAGGGAGCCGGCAAAGAGGACTGCGGCGAGAAGCGCGGTGATATAGTTGCTCCCTCCCGTGAAAATGGCCAGAAGACAGGAGAGAGCCAGATGAAATGGTCTCTTACGCTCTTGCGTTACCAGGAGAAGCAGCACGCCCATGAGAAAAAGAGCTATGCTATGGGGAATCATATAATGGGCGGCTCCGTTAAACCAGAAAAATCCCTGGGTCTTGTCGATCATGCATTGCAGGGCAAAGATCAGATAGATCATGGAAACGCTGACGAAAACGGATTTCGGAGCGCGGAGAATACGGATAAAAAGTACAAAAAGCAGGAAAAGCGTGGACGATGACATGGCTCCAATCATAATCCATGGAACCAAGCAGTATGCGCCCTCGCCCCATATCGCAGGCTGCAGCGCCATGACGAAAATGCTGGAGAAAGTGCCTTGCCATCCGATCCAACGTTCCACCACCGTTTGCCAGGCCCCTTTTAGAACCTGGTATACGGATCGGGTTTCCATCCATGCAATATGGCTGTAGGCGCTGAAACCGAAATCATCCGCGCAGGGGTAATTATATCTGCCGAGGAGCAGAACTGGGATCAGGCCTGCCAGAAACAGAATGGTTAAAAATATGGATATTTTGGCACCTGCATTCCTTTTTTTCATATGAACGGTACGTTCCCCCTGTGGTTCTTTTTATGTAGGAAAGATTTCGGTTTTGTCCGATTTGAGACGGTTCGCTGCATTTAATAGTAGATGGAATTGCCGGAAACTTTTCCCGGCATTCCATACTTCAAACAACTTGAGACGGCCTTGGCGTACAATTCCCGTCCTGCTGCGGTAAGGTGGATTCCGTCTTCCAAATAGTCCTGCGCAGTATAGGTATTGATCCCCATAACGGTATAGGCGTCTATATACAGAGTCTGCTCGGTTTCAGCTACGTTCTGGCAGACATTGACATAGTTGGTGAGGGTTCCCCCGCCAAAATCCTTCATGTTGCTGTCCGTATACATCACCCCATCTTTCCAAAACTGGCAGTAAGTGGGAGAAATCAGCAGGATCTGGGCATTAGGGAAGTTCCTGCGCAGCCGATCGATGGCCATCCGGAGCGCTCCGCCGTAGCCATGGGTATCCCATCTGTTGGAATTGTCCGCATTGAGGACGGCTCCCGCGAAATAGTCGTTCAGTCCATAGGAGATGATAAAGTAATCGGTTTTGGAGAAATCCACATTCATGAATACGCCGCCGGCCACATATCCTTCCAAAAACTGTTCTGGATCTACATCTCCGATGGCTGCATGGACCATGCCGGAAAGGGAAGTGGAATCCCAATTTTTGAAATCCTCTGTGGGAGCGCCGGGCTTCATGGTTGCTCGCGTGCCGCCTATGGCGCAGTTATACACGTCCGCGTCCATATACTGGGAAACGAGATAGGCGATGCCGGATTCATCCCGGGAGCTGTCCCAGATACTGTCTCCGAATACCACGATTTGCTTCCGATGGTCTTCTGTCGACGTTTCACCCTCCTGGGCCTGCGTCTCCTCAGGAGATTCGGCCTGTTCCTGAGTTTGGGCAGGGGATTCGGATTCAGAGGGCGCTTGGGCGATCTCGGATTCCTGCGCAGGAGGCTCGGTGGAGACGGGCTCATAGCGGGCCAATTGCTCTTCCAGAGAACGGATCTGCGCCTGGAGTTCCTGGATCTGCGCCTCATACTCAGCGGCGGATTTCTCGGAATCCCCGGAGGCGTTTTCTGGAGAGGAGCAGCCGTTCAGACATAGGCCGAATAGAAGGGAGATGGCTAATAGGATTGTACATAGTTTTCTTTTTTTCATAATAACCTCCATGCCTGTTTCAGCAGGCATAAATTCATGGTTGAAAAATGGCTGAAAAGACATTTTTCAATCTGACTCCAATCTGCCTGCTTTAACAGGAATTCGAATCGTGTTTGGAAATCCAGACATTCACGTTAACCTCCGTCTGCCCGCTTTAGCAGGCAAACAAATCAGGCTCAGGAAACTCCTCGTTTCCTGGGAAATCAAAGATTTCACATGAAGCATTTAAGGAAGCTTCCAGCTATTTCCATCCTGGGCTGATTCGATCCGCGTTTGAGGCAAAAACATAAAAGGACACTATATTAAGTATATAGCAATTGGGAATTGGGAACAAGTGAATTCATAAAATATTAATGTTTGTTCCATGGGTTGCTACCGCGCACGCAGGGATCCTGGTTTTCCATAATTATTCAAGAAGGGATGGCTTATGGCAATTTCCTTGTCTCCTTTCCGCAAGTCGGTTGAAGAAAGTAACTCTTTATGGTAAGATAATTGAGTCATGCAGGGAAATTTTGGGTGGAACGTTCTTTGCCCGTCCAGGGCTTTCAATGTAATATATCCATTTTATGTCTTTTTTATTTTGGGAAGGGCCATTTATGGGACGAGTCAGATATGCGGCCCGGAACATTTTCTTCGGGTATCTGGGCAATGCGGTAACCGGGGTTCTGGGAATCGTATTACAGAAGATTTTCATTATGCGGCTGGGGGAAACCCTGTTGGGGGTGAACAGTACCTACAACAGTATCCTCTCAGTGTTATCTATGGCGGAATTGGGGCTGGGGACAGCAATCAATTTCAGCCTGTATGCTCCCGTGGCAAAGGGAGATCAAGAGACGGTCAAGGCCTACATGTTGTTCTATAGGAAGGCTTACCGGGTCATCGCGCTGGTGGTTGCCGGCGTGGGGCTCCTCCTGGTGCCTTTTTTGAAATATATGATCAAGGATCCGGTGGGAATCGAAGGAGAACGGGATCTGATCCTTTTTTATCTGATTTTCCTGTTCAATACGGTGAGTTCCTACTTTGTGGCATATAAATACAGCCTGCCCAACGCGGAGCAGAAGAACTATATCCAGTCAAATATTCTGACGATTACGAAAATAGTCACTGTGACGCTGCAGATCGCTCTGCTTTTGGGCGGAGGGAATTTCTATCTATATCTGCTGACAGCTTCGGCGGTGGAACTGTTACAGAAAATTTTTGCAAATATCTATTTAAACCATAAGTATCCCTATCTGAAGGAGAAAGAAACGCGGAAACTGACCGTCGAGGAGGCCGCTGATATCAGGAGGAAGACAAGCGCCCTGGTCTGTCACAAGGTGGGGGATGCTGCCAGGCTTCAGACGGATTCCATCCTGATCTCGGGTTTTATCAACGTGGCCATGTCAGGCTTTGTGGAAAATTATAACAAGTTCATCAATCTGATTGCGAACTTTGTAAATGTAATTTTCAATTCCGTGATATCGAGCCTGGGGAATCTGATTGCAACGGAAAAAAAGGAGAAGCAATACGAAACGTTCCTGGCATACAGGTTCGTCGCTTCCTGGATCTATGGGTTTTCGGCGGTGGCTTTTTTCATTCTGCTTACGCCCCTGGTTTCCTGGGTCTATGGAGAACGGTTTGCCTTGCCCGGATACGTGATCGGGGCGATTCTCGTCGATTATTATTTTAAAGGGGAGAGAGTGGTTCTTTCCAATTATAAAACCGCGGCAGGCGTGTTTGAGCAGGATAAATGGCTGCCTCTGATCCAGGGCGCGGTGAACCTGGTGGTTTCCGTGGTTTTGGTGCAGCGCATCGGGCTGTTGGGGATTTATATCGGGACGATTGTTTCCGGTTTGATCGCCAATGTTGTTCGTCCGGTCATCATATACCGTGCCTGCTTTGATCGAGGGGCTGGGAACTATTTTTATGATACGATCCGCTATACCGGCGTTTCTGTGGTGGCATTGATTATTTGCCGTTTCCTGGGGAATGCTATATTGATAGATATTACGCTGTGGCGGATGATTCTGACCGCGGTTTTGATCACTGTAATATATAACGGAATTTTCCTGCTGGCATTCGGCAGGGGAAGCGAATGCAGATATTTATACAGCCATCTGAAAAAGGGAATTCGCTGAATCAAACCTGAAAGCCGCTCGGGGCGGCAGAATGAGAGGATAAATG
The DNA here is from genome assembly GCA_947650005.1 of uncultured Lachnospiraceae bacterium. Classification (GTDB taxonomy): domain Bacteria; phylum Bacillota; class Clostridia; order Lachnospirales; family Lachnospiraceae; genus Eisenbergiella. The sequence goes on along the minus strand of CANSTU010000001.1, from coordinate 88,247 downwards.
GCAAAGATAAAATACCACAGCATCCTGGGAACCAAAATCAATGTGACGGATATGGACGCTACGGTCGAGGATCTGCGGGAAAACCTGGAAGAACTGCGCGGGCATTACATTTGTGTGTCGAATGTGCATACCACGGTGATGGCCTATCGGGATCCGGGGTATCGGAAGATACAGAACGGGGCGGCAAGGAACCTACCGGACGGAAAGCCGCTTTCCATCGTACAGCGTTGGGGCGGGCATGGGGAAGCCGGAAGGGTTCCGGGACCGGATCTGATGCCGGAGATTTTCCGTATTTCGCAGCAGGAAGGATTCCGCCATTATTTCTACGGAAGCAGGCCGGAAACCCTGGAGGCTTTACGGAGAAGCCTGATGGAAAGATTCCCGCGCCTTGAGATCGCTGGGATGTATTCGCCCCCGTTTCGTTCCTTAACGCCGGAGGAAGATGCGGAGGATGTGAGGCGGATCAATGAAGCCAGGCCGGACTTTATTTGGGTCGGACTGGGTGCTCCCAAACAGGAGCGGTGGATGGCGGCCCACGATGGGAAGGTCTGCGGGATTATGCTGGGGGTGGGAGCCGGTTTTGATTTCCATGCGGGTACGGTGAAGCGTGCGCCGGCCTGGATGCAGGAGTCATGCATGGAATGGCTTTTTCGGATCGGGCAGGATCCAAAGCGGCTGTTTCCACGCTACCTGGATACCAATTTTGCCTTTCTGTTCCATTTGTTCAGAGAACGGTTGAAGGGGAAAAAGGGAATTGATGCCGGAAACAGGAGAGCGGCAGAGAGCACGGAGAGGAAAGATGGCAAAGATGCATCTGCAAAAGATAAGGTACGGCACAGGGCAATTTCCGGGAAAAGGCAGGATCGTCCGATGAAAATAGCGATGATCGGACATAAACGAATCCCTTCCCGGGAGGGAGGCGTGGAGATCGTGGTGGACGAGCTGTCCACCCGTCTGGTGAAGCTGGGATGCAGGGTAGATGCCTACAATCGCTACGGAAGGCATACGGCGGGAAAAAAATATAAGCAGTATAAGGGGAAAAGCTATAACGGGATCCGTCTGATCACCGTTCCCACGTTTCGCAACGGAAAGCTGAACGCCATCGTCTATTCGGTCCTGGCTGTGCTTCGGGCGGTATTTGGCCGCTATGATGTAATCCATTTTCATGCGGAGGGGCCCTGCGTGATGATTTGGCTTCCGAAATTGCTGGGTATCCGGACCGTGGCCACTATTCATGGGCTGGATTGGCAGCGCTCTAAATGGGGGAACTTTGCCTCTCTGGTGCTCAAAACGGGTGAAAAGATGGCCGCCAGGTACGCGGATGATTTGATCGTGCTTTCAGACAACATGGGAAAATATTTCCTGGAGCAGTACGGAAGAAAGACGATTTTCATTCCCAACGGGATTTCCAGGCCGCAGAAGCGCCCTGCGCAGGAGATTACAAGACGCTACGGGTTGGAAAAGGACGGTTATCTGCTGTTCGTGGCAAGAATTGTTCCGGAAAAAGGCATTCACTATATGATCGAGGCGTTTAAGGGGATGGAAACCTCGAAAAGGCTGGTGATTGCAGGGGGGAACAGTAACTCTCAGGAATACATGGAGCTGGTGGAGCGCATGGCCGCCACGGACGAACGGATCCTGATGACCGGTTTTGTGGATGGACAGGTGCTGGAAGAGCTGTATTCCAATGCCTATCTTTTCATCCTTCCCAGCGACGTGGAAGGTATGGCTGTCTGCCTTCTGGAGGCCATGAGCTATGGAAACTGCTGCGTGGTCAGCGATATCCGGGAAAATACCGAGGTGACACAGGATTATGCAGCTGTCTTTGAAAAGGGAAACGTGGAGGATCTCCGGAGGGCGCTGGAAGAGTTGGTGCGCGATCCAGCCAAGAGAAATGCCTATCAGGATAACAGCGCGGAGTATATCTGCAGAAAATATAACTGGGATGATGTGACGAAGCAGACGCTGAAGCTATACCGGGGGAAGCGAGATTAACGGCAAATGAAAATATTGATGGTCAATAAATTCCTTTATCCCAACGGCGGCTCAGAGACCTATATTTTTCGGACAGGGGAAGAGCTGGTAAAAATGGGACATGAGGTTCAGTATTTCGGCATGGAACATGCGGGAAGGATCGTGGGAAACCGGGCCGAAAGCTATACCTCCGATATGGATTTCCATGGGAAAGGCGCGGGAAAACTACTCTATCCCTTCCGGATCATTTATTCCTTGGAGGCGAGAAGGAAGATACGCCCTGTCCTGGAGGATTTTGAGCCTGATGTGGTGCATCTGAACAATTTCAATTTTCAGCTGACTCCTTCTGTGATATATGAAATAAGGCGTTTTGAGAGAAAGCGAAGAAAAAGGGTGCGGATTATCTATACAGCCCATGACTATCAACTGGTTTGTCCCAATCATCTCCTTCTGCGGCCCTTGGAATATGAATTGTGCGACAGATGTGTCAAGGGGAGCGCGCTGGCCTGCATTGGGGGAAGATGTATCCATGGGTCTTTGATAAAAAGTGTGCTGGGAAGTCTGGAAGGGTGTCTGTATCGCGGCCTTCATACGTACCGAAAGCTGGACTGCATCATATGTCCCAGTCAGTTCATGGCTGAAAGGCTCTCTGCATCCCCGGATCTGACGGACAGACTGGTGGTGATGCATAACTTTGTGGACAGGCCGTCTGGCTATCAAGGGCAAAAGGGCGGCTATGTGCTGTATTTCGGGAGGTATTGCCGGGAAAAGGGAGTCGGTACGCTTCTTGAGGTGTGCCGAAGGCTTTCGGATATTCCCTTCGTCTTTGCAGGAGGAGGCCCCTTGGAGTGCGAAGTGGAGGCGGTGGGGAATATAACGAACAGAGGTTTCTTGTCGGGAGAAGAACTGGCGCAGGTGATTTCCGGTGCGGCTTTCAGCGTATTTCCTTCGGAGTGGTATGAGAACTGCCCTTTCAGCGTGATGGAAAGTCAGATTTGCGGGACGCCGGTATTGGCCTCCGATCTTGGGGGAACCAGGGAACTGATAGACAGTGGGAACAGTGGGGAACTGTTCCGGGCAGGCGACGGGGAGGAGCTGGCGGAAAAGATTGGAAAGCTTTGGAATGATATAAAGTTATGTGAAAGATATGCGCAGGGATGTGAACGAGCGCAGGAACGTTTTGATTCTGTGAAAGAATACTGCGGGAAACTCTTGGAGGTTTATCGGGATGCTTAAGTGGGTAAAATCGGGCTGGAGGGGCTGGCTTATCATTATTGTGGCGGAGATTCTGGTGCTTGTCGTTTCTGCTTTCCATTTTATGCATAGAGAACCCATAAACCTTAGCTTTTCTCAGGAAGATTTGTTGTACGAAAATGGGGAAGCGGGATTCTACGTGGACGAGTCCTTTAGTGTTGGCCGGATTATAACTCCAGAATTCACCTTGCCTAGGGGAATGTATACCGTGCGCATCAGCTATGATTTTGCGGGGATGGGAATGCTGGGGGTGTGTTATACAGACAGCAGGCATGACTATGAGGTGAGTGGCGACATCTCTGCCTCCGAAAAGGGAAGTTCGGTCTGCGACTTTAAGGTAGGATATGCAGACCGGCCAATGTATGTTTTCGGAAGGCTGCAGGGCGAGACATGGGAAGGAAGCTATCTTCTTATCCGGGAGGTGGTAATAGAAGATTCTCCCTATGCTATGAGAAACCATCTGTTCAGCTTGGCCGTCTTTGCGCTGCTGTTCGACTCGCTTATTGCCATATTCCTATATCGGAATCGGCTCCTGCAGGATCGAGAGAATCGGTTCTGTCTGAAGGCCCTTCTTCTGCTTATTTTTATCGGAAGCCTGCCTTTGATGGTGGATTATCTTCCAAGGGATGCCCATGATATTCCTTTTCATCTAATGCGCATAGAGGGATTAAAAGAAGGCCTCATAAATGGAATGTTTCCGGTAAAAATACAACCCGGCTGGCTGAATGGACACGGTTATGCGGTTTCTGTCTTTTACGGAGACTTGTTTCTCTATCCCTCGGCCCTGCTGCGGATATTTGGTGTTTCCCTGCAGACGGTTTATCGTCTGTATGTGGTTACGGTGAACACGGCTACCGCCTTTTTGGCTTGGTATTGCTTTTCCAGGATGGGTAAGAGTAAAAAGATCGGGCTGGTATGCGCCTGTGTATATACGATGAATATTTACAGGCTGACCTGTATTTACAGCCGTGCAGCCGTTGGGGAATATACAGCGATGGTGTTCTTACCGCTGGTGCTGTATGGATTTTGGATGGCTTATACAGAACCGGAAGGGTCACAGTCTCATCAGAAAAGCTGGCGTGTCATTGCACTGGGCTGTGCCAGCATTTACCACTGCCACATGATCTCTTGCGAAATGATTGCTTTGTTTGTGATCCTGTTGTGCGTGATTTGCTGGAAAAGGACATTTCGTAAGCAGACATTTGTGGTTTTGGCAAAGGCTTCAGCGGTAATTGTGACTTTGTGCCTGTGGTCGTTAGTTCCTTTTCTTGATTATATGAAAAACAGCATGCTCGTGATCAATAACACGGACGGATATACCATGTTTCGTCTTGATGAACGTGCTTCCTTTGTGGCTCAATTGTTCATGAATACCTATAAGACGACGGCTCTGTCACTAGCGCATCATACAGGGGTGGTGGAGGAAATGCCTCAGACCCCTGGCCTGGCTTCGTTATTGCCTCTGGGCGTTTGGTTCCTCATGCCTCGAGGCAAAGAGGTACAAAACGGTGGATCGGAGGATAGAGAGGGAGGAAGACTCTGCTTTTTATTCTGCCTGATGAGCCTATTGCTGACCACTTATCTGATTCCTTGGTCTACTCTGGCCAAGATCTTACCGATCCTTCAATATCTTGAAGGAAGTTTGCAATATCCATGGCGTTTTCTGGCTATGGCTGGGATATTTCTGACCTGGATGGCTTGCCTGGTTCTGCAGAATTCGTCAGAAAAGCAAAGAAAGTTCATGGCTGGTATCCTTATTTGCATTGCGTTATGGCAGGGGATAAGCTTTGAGAGTTCGATTCTCCTAGAAATGCGGCCTATGCGTATCTATCAAGGAGGGAATTTGTCTGGCGATGAGATTGAAGGCGGGGAATATCTTCCACAGAAAAGTAACGTAGAAGATTATGTGGGACAGTTAACCTTTGATGCTAGCCAGATTATGGTGGAGGATTGGCAAAGGACAGGAAAGGGGATCAGAGTTAAACTGTTTAATTTAACAGATGATGTGGCGGAGGTAGAAATCCCGCTTCTTTTTTACCGAGGTTACAGGGCAGAGGGGGAGGAAGGAATCAGGATAGATCTCAATATCGGAACCTCTGGACGAATCCGAATGGAAGTTCCCGGAGCCTATAAGGGTAGCATTACGATAAGATTTGTGGAGCCTTGGTATTGGAGAGTGTGTGAAGCGGTGTCTCTTTTTTTCCTGCTTTGGATTATATTAGTGGCAGGGAAGAAAGCGGGAATCTTGAAGGAGAGAAGACGGGAAAGGGAAATGTAAAATGACAGTGACAAAAGGGGAAATCTTATATTACCTTTTCCTGATCTTAACCATGGGAGCGAAGGGAATCGGATGGACAGAAGGACAGAAGCCTTTTACAGTCTGCATAGCAGCCGCCTATCTGTGCTTTCTTTTTAAGATGCTGCTGACCGATTATAAGCTGAAGGAATGGTGCCTGAATGTGGCTCTTCTTTTGATGACGGCGGCCATCTGGAGAAGTTCCGGGGAAACGGCTGCCCTGGCGGCGGTCTGTATGGTAATCGGAATGAAAAATATCCCTATTCGCCGGGTAATGAGGGTGGCGTTGGCCATTTGGGGATCGACTTTCCTGTTTTCCATTCTGCGTGGCGTTCTGGGTTTTGGGGACGGTGTGGTGGTGGTGCATGCCAGACTGGGCCTGGGGCCAATCATCCGGTATTCGCTGGGATATACCCATCCGAACGTGCTGCATGTTACCTATTTTGTGATCGTGCTGCTGCTTCTATATGTTTTTCCGATGCAGGGGAAAAAGTTATGGGCGGCGTGCGGGCTTCTGTTTTTGGGGAACCTGTACATTTTTCTGTACTCTATGAGTTATACCGGGGTGATCATCGTCATGTTTCATCTATGTCTGAATCTTTATTTTGATGTGCGCAAGAGGCCTTCCGGTTTGGAGAAAATTTTGCTGCAATGCGTAGCGCCGTTTTGTATAGTTTTCCCCATTCTGGGGCCGTTGGTGATTAAGGGAAGGCTCTTTCAATTGTTTAATAAGCTTCTTTCCACGCGGTTTGAGTTGGTATATTTTTATTTTCATGAGTTTCAGGTTTCTTGGTTTGGGACGGATACCACATATGAGACGGAGGCGCATTTGACGTTGGACAGTTCTTTTGCATATCTGCTTATGTATTATGGGATTGTGGCGTTTGTACTACTGGTAAGCATCTATTTGCTGGCAATTCACAGGGAAATTAAAAATGGAAGATTAAATGAGGCTGGGATCTTTTTAAGCACCTCTTTAGCTGGGGTGACAGAACAGTTTCTGTTTAATCTGTCTTTTAAGAATATTTCCCTTTTCCTTGTGGGGGATTACGTATATAATGATCTGATGGACAGAGGCAGGGAGAACATTTGGAATAGAAAGATGCGTTTCCTGGCCAGAGGGATAGATTCCATACAGATTCCGGCTATTTCTAGGAAGAGAGTTTGTATTTGGGAGAAGGGAAAAAGGTTGGCTTGGAAACAATGTGTAGTTTGTGGAGTGCTTATGGCTGGCATTTTTCTGATCTTCTTTGAAATATTTTGGAGAGAGACGGAGCAGGTTTATGTGAATAGGGGGATGGCGGAACGTTTCGGAGATTTTTTTACAGTGGAAGAAGGGCAGGATTGGGATGAACAGAACAGCCTTTTTTTAGGAGACATGAGTCCTGGAGAGGATGTTTACGAGCTGGAAGGTATGATTCTCACCATGGAACGTATTCGGGGGAAAGTGAGTGCAGCTATTTGGGGAATGGTTATCGGAATGGCGGTCTGTGCAGGATGGCAGGTGGCTGGGATGAGTAGAAAGAGACGCTGTTGAGATAGGGAGGAGATTACAATGGCTGAGTGGAATATTAATCTGTTTAACAGAGGGACAAGGGAACAGAGGAAGGCTTTTATCCTGACGGTTTTTCTGGGAATGCTCACCCATATGTATGCATTTACCAATATGATCATTAATCATGATTGTGTAAACTCTATTTTGGAAAGGGAAAGCACAGAACATTATATTGGGTTGGGGAGATGGGCAATTCTACCTTTTTTAAAAATAAGTTCAACTCCTGTTCTTCCTTGGGTAATTGGAGCGCTGAGCATCCTTTATATGGCATTTGCAGCGGCTATGTTGGTTTCCATATGGGAGCTACATTCTGATATTGCAATTGGGTTGAACAGCGCAGTCCTTGTTACATTTCCGGTGGTAGCTAGTACTTTTTGTTATATGTATACAGCAGATGCTTATTTCGCAGCGTTTGCTATGGCTGTCATATATGTCTATGCCATGCTCAAATGGGAAAAGCCCGCATTCTTTCCAAGTTGCCTGTTAATGGTGGTGGTTTGTGCGATCTATCAACCCTATTGGTGCTTTGGTGCAGTTCTGTTGGCTGCTACGATTTTTATTAATTATGTGAGTGGAAAAACAGGATTTGTTGAGTTCGTAAAGCAGGGAATTGTTGGCTGTATCAACTTAGCTTTATCTTTAGGAGTCTACTATCTGATAACTAGAATTATTCAGAGGATTTCTGGGATCGGCTTTTCCTCTTATCAGGATATGGACAAACTTGGACAGTTTAATAGCCTGAAAGAAATATATTGGTATGGAAGAGCGGCTTACTACCAATTCCTTGCATTTTTCTTTCGGGACGGAGGGTTTACCGGGGATTGGAGACAGAATGGGCTCCATATAATTATTTTGGCAGGAGTGGTCTTATTAATAACGGTATCTTACTATAGAAATAAAAGAAAATGGTACGAGCAGATTATCTTCTGGGGGATTGTTGCCATGATTCCAGTTGCTGTTAATAATCTGTCTGTCATCAGTCGGAACCGGTTATGGCCTGTAAGCATGATCGCGTTTGAAGTTCCCTATTTTCTTGCAGTTATATGTTGTGAGCATTTTGGCTTTTTTAGATGGAAACGTGTGGAAAAGGCGATTTTGGGGATTTGCTGTATAGCGTTGGTGTGTATTGTTTATTTAAATTATTTAACGACAAACCGTATTTATGCTAGAATGAATCTGGCCTATGAAGCGACCTATTCCTGGATGACGAAAATGACCATGCGATTGGAGGAATGCCCAGGATATGATCATAATGTCCCGGTTGCATTCATCAATGAATCGGATATTGAAACAAAAAATATGCTAAAGCAGGTTCGTATTTTTGCAGTGGATTTTCCTGAGGAGATGGAAATTTTTGCAGATCTGGACGGAATGAGAGATGTGGATTCCAGGACAATGATCCGAAATGAATTGGATGTTACGGATTTCTGCTTGGCATTTTTGGGATTCAGGCTGGAGACTCTTCCCAATGAGGAACGAATCCAGCTGTACGAGAATGAGGAAGTAAAACAGATGCCGGTTTACCCTGCTGAGGGAAGTGTGCAGAAAATAGATGGTCAGGTTGTGGTGAAGCTGCCTGGATGAGAAGCGTGTTTTAATTGACCTGTAGATGGAATGGCAGACTACAGTGGCTCTTATTGTTATAATGTTCCAGGATATTGGGGGCGGTATGCATACCTATACCAGTTTGTTTCATATGTTATCAATTCTGCAGATGCTACTATGTGGAGTGGGAGTTTTGATAGTGATATTTGTGTGCAACAAAACGGAGATGGCGGAGGAAAACATGGTTTTAGCCATTGATCTGTGGAGTTTATTGGAATACACGTTATTCTTATGCCAGATACTAGAGTCTCCTCCAAACTACGCATTTCTGCGGTGCCCTTTCCGCAGGCACAGGCATCGCATATGATGCCTTGACCGCCAGAATGTCAGCGTACTCTGTAGGCTCCACCTCTATATGAAAGGCGAGTTGTGATGATTGAAAAAAATAAAAAGACAGAATATGCATTGATTGATGTGGCACGGCTGTTTTTTTGTATTTGCATTGTGTTTCTGCATTCAGGCGCATACCATATGGCGCCGGGTGAATGGTATGTGCTACATTGTCTTTTAAGGCTGGCAGTGCCCTTCTTTTTTGTGGTTTCTGGATACTTTTGGGGAAGAGGGCTTCACTGTGGGCATGCGGATTTGAGAGAGCGTTTGATTCATTATATAAATCGTCTATTATATCCCTATGTCGTGTTCAGTATGATTAATATTGTGCTGGCTGTTTTAGAGATGGTATTAAATGGAGTGGATGGAAGAAAAATTGTTTTCAGAGTCTTGCGTTCAATCCTTTTTTATCCGTACGGCGCTCTTTGGTATGTGTGGGCGAGCATGATTGCTGTTATCCTGCTTTCATGGTTTATCAAGAGAGAAAAACTAAAACTAGGTATATTGTTGGGAATTATTTTATATTGTCTAGCTCTTTTGATGAATAGTTATTATTTTCTGACAGAGGGCACGAAAATTCAAAGAATTGTAGATATATACCTGAAAATAACTACATCGGCAAGAAACGGAATCTTTGTAGGATTCATATTTATGGCAATTGGGGTTTCTCTGGCTAGGGCGGATGAGATGCAAAAAGAAAGAGGAATGGGCTTATATTGGCTGTTATTGACTGCCTCATTTATTGGATTGTTAGCAGAAGTGACCTATATACGCAGAAAAAATACAGCGGATGACCATTCTTTATTCCTTTCGTTTTTAGTATTGATTCCGTCTTTGGTGAAGATCTTATTAAATTATGAGATATCGATTAAAAGGGAGAGGGCCGTATTATGTAGAAATCTAAGTGTAGGGATTTACTATTTACATAGGATTATTCTTTCAATTATAATTATTGTGGCTATGATATTCGGAGTTCCCGTAAATAGGCCGATTAATTTTGTGATAACGCTTGTGATTTGCGTGGCGCTCTGCATGACTACATACAAAACAAAAAGGGAGCCGTTTTTCACTCTTCTAAAATAAGACTGCATAAATTGATCTCTGAGAAGAGGGGATGGAAAGACGCTGATTCGGGCAGATTAAAAAAAGTCTGCAAATAAAAAGTCAAGCAGAAATAGGGAGTGGATTAGGAGAAAAGGAATGTTTGAAAGAGGGTATGTGGAAGATAGAAAGGGTAAAACATCTAAATTCCTATGTTTCCTGCTGGCAGTCACTACGGTAACAGCTTTGGGAATGGACTTTGAGATAGCGGAGGAATGCGCTGGAGGCGGGATATTATATGAAATTCTTTCTTCGTTGCATGGATGGGGGCTGGGCCAATGCCTGTTTGTAATCTGCCTTACGGGCGTTTATGGATATGCGCAGACGATATTTACGTTCCGCAGGGATGTGGCCGCATTTTCTTTTTTTCTGTCGCTTTTTATGGTGATGGGACTGTGCTATCGGAATGCTACGGGAATCATTTTGGCAATTGCCGGGCCGGCGCAGATGGCGAAGACGGGTATCGTCATTCTGGGATATGGTACGCTGGTGTATTATGGGATCCTTTTCCTTCAAAGCCATCTGAAGAGGCTGAGCAAGACGCAGGGAAGGGATGGCGGCGAAACGCAGATCGTATACCATGGACTGAAGGTGGGCGGGTTTCTCTTTCTGTGCTGGCTGCCCTATCTAATGCTGCTGTATCCAGGGACGGCCCTTTATGATGCGGGAACCATGCTGGAACAATTCTATGGTTATGCACCCATGACCAACCACCATCCTTTTTTCCAGATTATATTACTTGGATCTTTTGTACGATTCGGGGAAATCCTGGGCTCGGCAGCCTTTGGCATGTTTTTATATGTATTGGTACAGGAGATTGCGTTTATCGTGGTGCTGGCTTACCAGACGAAACTTCTAAAAAGAAAAGGGATCGGGCAAAAAGTTCGAAAAACGTTGGTCTGTCTGTACGCCTTTTTACCGGTTTTTCCGGTATATGCGCTTTCAGTGGGAAAGAATATCAATTTTTCCATTGTGGTCTTGTTGTTGACGATGTTTCTGCTGGAAGCTTTGGACTCGCCGGAGGAATTCGTCCACAGCAGAGGGAAAATGCTGCTGTTTCCGGTTCTTCTGGTGTTGCTGTGCCTGTTCCGTAACGAAGGTCTTGCCATTGTCCTGGGATTTATCCCTTGCTTTATCCTGGCCGCAAAGAAGGATTGGAAACGCTTCGGATGCATTTTCGCCGGGGTAATTGGATTTGTCCTGGTGTGGCTGAAGGCCATTCTTCCTCTGCTGGGGGTGGCGGACGGCAGCATTGCGGAAAGCCTTTCGATTCCTTTTTTGCAGACGGCGCGGTGCGTATCCTATTATGGGGAGGAAATGACCGAGGAAGAAAAAGCGGCTATTGACGCGGTGTTAGAATTTGATACACTTTCGGAACGATATCTGCCGGAATTTTCGGACAGGGTGAAGGAAAGATATAACAATGAGGCGACCAAGGAGGAAATCGACGCATACCTTCGGGTCTATTTTCAGCAAATGTCTGCGCATCCGGTCACCTATATCGATGCCTTTTTGAATAAATGTTATGGCTATTTCTATCCAGATGATAAAGGGCGGACAAAGGAATGGTTCGTCGTGGGAGCGGACATCTGGACGCTGAACGCGGACGGTTTTGATCTGAAATCGAGATTCCCGGAGGCCGTAGGATCCCTGCGGCGGTTGTTGGAGGCGTTCCGGGAAGTACCCCTGTTGGGATATACGACGTCCATCGGATTTTATACCTGGTGTGCTTTTTTGGCCGCATTCTTCCTTGCGGAGAAAAAAAGGTGGAAACGATTGCTTCTGTTTGTACCTTCCCTGGTGGTTCTGCTGGTCTGCGCGGCTTCGCCGGTAAACGCCTATTTCCGGTAAGGGCTGCCGATCGTGTTTTCCGTCCCGTTTTTCGCGGCAGTGGCGATAGATGCGGAAGGCTCTTTGGGGGAAGGGAAAGAGCAGGGAAACGGGATGCGCGCATGACTGGCGTGGTGTAGAGCGGCTATAATCGCGATTGCATGCCTGCGGCATCGCGTACTACTTACACAATGAAGTTTGAGGATACGGAAAGGCATAGTTATTATGATGAAAAGACTAGCGGATAAAAAGAAACGGATCCTGGCATGGGGATTGCTGGCTGTGGCCCTTCTGGTGAACTTACTTTATTGGGGGAGCCGTAAAGAGGGATACTACTGCGATGAGCTCTATTCCTACCATTTTGTCTGTCAGGTGGACTATCCCAGCATAAATGGCGGAAGAGAGGGACAGCCATGGCTGAATGCCTGGCATACGCCCGAATTTTTCATGGATTACTTTACAATTACGCCGGAGGAAGCGTTTGATTTAGCAGGAACAAGTGAATGTATCCGTTTGGATGTGCATCCGCCGATCTATTATCTGCTGCTGGAGATGGTGTGCTCGGCGGCAGCCTTTGTGCTTCCGGGCGTGTTTTCCAAGTGGTTCGGTATCTTTCTCAATCTCGGTTTTTTTGTGTTGACGATCGGCGCTCTGTATGCGCTCGGAAAGAGAATGCTGGGATCGGAGAAATGGGCTATGGCGTCCTGCGCTCTCTACGGATTTAGCGTCGGAGCGGTGAGCACGGTGGTATTCATCCGTATGTACATGATTTTCACCTTTACCTGTGTGCTCTTTTCGTATTGGAACGTCCTGCTTTGGGAGAAGCTCTGGAAAGGGGAGAGGAGGGGGATTTGGCGTATCTATGCGGCGCTTGCGGCGACAACAGTCTTGGGAATCCTGAACCACTATTACTTCTTTCTATACGCGTTCTTCACCTGTGCGGCCCTTTGGGGATGTGCTTTGCTGCAAAAAAACTTCCGATTTGCACTGGAATATGCCCTGGTCATGGCCGGCGGGATCTTGGGAAGCTATCTGCTCTGGCCGGAAATGCTGAGGGATATTCTGACGGATTACAGGGGGGTGGAGGCGTTTGATAATCTGCGGGAAAGCCAGAACTTTGCCGTAGCATTGCAGGAATATACGGATATTATTGCGTCGGGCCTGTTCGGAGGAAGGATTGGGATGGGCGTCCTGACGCTCCTTCTGGCGCTTCTGCTCCTGGCAAGGGTTCTGTTCGCCTATTGGGATGTACGGCAGGTGAGGACGCAGGAGGGGATACAATATCTGGCGGAAAGGAAGGCGGAGCAGAAACGGATGGAGGTTTGGGTCGATATCAAAGATCTGTTCTGGGTTCAGCTTGTGGCAGCGGCAGTGTGTTACGTGCTTTTGGTGGTAAAAATAGCGCCCTATCGGATCGATAGATATGTTTTTAACGTATATCCGGCTTTGGCTTTAGCCCTAGTTTATGTGGGGAAAAAATTGAGTTTTGGCTTGAGGGGCAGGAAAACGGCGGTCACCGCCATGGCAGGGGCCATGGGCTTTCTCATCCTTGCGGGATATTGGTCGCCTGGCGTCAACTATTTGTATAAGGGTACAGAGGAGAAGCTGCAGACGGTAGAGAACCATTCCCATCTGCCTGCGTTTTATGTTACCGATGCGAACAGCAGATACCGGGTGTGCGGGGACAGCTTTTTTCTTTCTAAGGCGCAGCATATCTATCCGGTGAAAGAGGAGGGAATCAGAGGGCTTTCGGAAGCGCTGGAAGAACTGGGAGTGTCTGGGGCTACCCAGTTTTTGGTGTATATTGACCAGAATTTTATGGATGAGGGTTCCATATTAAATGCGGTGAAGGAAGAATTGGGAGTCGAGGGGGAAAGACGGCTGTTTCGCACGCAGTACAGTACGGTGTATGTGGTGGAATGAAGCCGATAAATGCGAGGGACAGTTCGGATCTGCCTGAAATGTTACAAATTTGTTGGATGAAAGGAATAAAAAAAGGAAAAATAATAGAAAACAGAAGGAAACTGATATATAATAAAAATTATGTCGGATTGGAAGGAATTCAGAATGAGCAGAAGAACCTTATATGGGACGGTTATCGTTACCTACCGCTGTAATGCCCGCTGCAATATGTGCGACTGTTTCCGGGATCCCACCAGGCCGGAGGAAGAAATTACGCTGGATGTGATCCGGAAGCTTCCGGAAATGGCTTTTACGAATATCACGGGGGGAGAGCCTTTCATCCGGAAGGATCTGCCTGAAATCGTGCGGGAATTATATAAAAAGAGCGACCGTATCGTCATCTCTACGAACGGTTATTTTACAGACCGTATCCTCGCTTTGTGTGAGGAATTTCCCAAATTGGGAATCAGGATCAGCATTGAAGGACTTCAGGAAACCAACGATGCGATCAGGGGGATTCCGGACGGATTTAACAGAGGCTACACGACTTTGAAGACCCTGGTGGAACGGAAGCATCCGGATGTGGGCTTCGGTATGACGGTGCAGGATCAAAACTGTGAAGACCTGCTCCCTCTTTACAACATCGCAAACGATATGGGCATGGAGTTCGCTACGGCTACTCTGCATAACTCTTTTTATTTTAGAAAAACGGATAATAAGATTGATGATAAATATAAAGTGGCACAGAATTTTGAAAGACTGATCAACGAACTTTTGAAGAGCAAGTCGCCTAAAAAGTGGTTTCGCGCCTATTTTAATCATGGTTTGATCAATTATATCTATGGAAACAAACGGCTTCTGCCCTGCGATATGTCAAAAAACGCCTTTTTTATTGATCCGTTTTGTGATGTGATCCCGTGCAATGGAATGGCACAGAAAGCGGTAATGGGAAATCTGCGCGAACAATCCTGGGATGAGTTATGGAATTCCAAGCAGGCTAAGGAAGTGAGAGAGCACACCAGGAAATGCGATAGAAACTGTTGGATGATCGGCAGCGCATCTCCGGCGATGCATAGATATATCTGGGTTCCCGCTTGGTGGGTGGTGAAGCACAAGCTGTTTTATAGAAATCAGTATAGCTTGCAGGAAAATGCGTTTATGCAGGATATGAAGAGGGAACAGAAATGAGCCCGCAAATAAAGAAGATTATCAAAAAGTGGTTGGCGGGAATTGCATATGGATTATATCGACATCAGGTATTGCCGAGCCGGATCAGAGTGAATTCAGTGGAAGAGACATTGAATGTTTTGCTCACTACTGAGAAAAGCATGGTCCGATTTGGAGATGGGGAGATTGTGGTCATCAATGGAAGAAATATCCCTACCCAGGCTGGAAATGAAGAAATAGCGGAAGGATTGAAACGCATTCTTGGATTCCACCATGAGAACCTCATTGTGACATTGCCTGACATATTTGGAGATTTGAATATTTATGTACCGGCCTCGCAGGATTTTTGGAAGGATCACCTGTTATTTTTCAGGCATGTTTATCAAAAATTTTGTGATTTGGATAAGGCTTATTATAATACATCGGTGACCCGCGGATATATTACTTACGCGGATAAATCTGGAAGCGGCAATATTTTCCGACGTTTCAGGGAAGTGTGGAAGGATCGGAGGATAGTGGTGGTGGAGGGCTGCACCACCCATAACGGTGTGGGAAATGACTTGCTTGACCAAGCGAAGGAAGTGAAGCGGATCATCTGCCCGAGTAGAAATGCTTATCGTGTCCTGGAACGGATTTTGAAGGAATGCCTTCGATATGAAAAGGATATACTCTTTCTTCTTTCCGTAGGAATAACGGCAAAATTTCTGGCAGAAGAACTTTTTCTGAAAGGGTACCGTGTGCTGGACATCGGAAATCTGGATATGGAGTATGAATGGTATCTGTGCGGAGCAGTGACCAAAGAGCCAATTTTGAAACATCAGGTCATTGGAGAGCAGGCGAACCGGGAGGCGGGGTATGATCAATATTTGAAAGAGATTGTATGTTATATTGAATGATGGATTTTGCATGTGTGTAGAGAACGTGGATAGGAAAAGTTCAAGACTCGTTTATTTGAAGCATCGTAGGCACAATTTGCGGTATGCAGGGGGATAAGTTTTAAACTTTGTTTCAAACTCTTTATTGTTGGCAGTATCACAAGCTTCGCTTGCGAAATGCAGGGGGATAACCATGAAAGTAATGTACATGTCCCACAGATATCATACCAACCAGACCGCCATTATGAAAGGCTGGGTGGAAAGCGGCCATGAGGTGGTATTCCTCAGCCAGTATGCGGGAAAAATAGAGGACTATAAATATGTGAAACCCATTGTGGTGGGTTACTCTCCCCTGTTTCGCGCGTTCGATTATGTCTATATTCATTTCCTGAAAAGGAAGGATCCCTTTGCGATAGATATGAAGTTAAAATGCGGGATCCCTCCTCTTTTCAGGCTGGCCGGCTATATTAGAAAGTTCCGGCCGGACCTCGCCATCCTGCGGGAACGCTCTATGTATACAATCTGTATGAATGCCATCTGCAGATTCTACCGGATCCCAACCATCCTTTATAATCTGAGCCCGGTGTGGGAAAAGCCCCGCAAAATGGATTTAGCCCACAGGATCGTATGGAAACTGACGCCGGAATACCGAATGACGCCTACGAATCTGGTGGGGATCGATTTCACCGGTCTGGTGAAGGATGAAAAGGGTTACTGGGCGCCATTTATCGTGGAACCCCATATGGCTCCTGAGAAGAAAACATACTTTGCGGGAGGAAGGATCAACGTCTTTTGTATCGGAAAGTATCAGGAACGCAAAAATTTGTTGATGATGATTCAGGTTATTGAAGAGCTTTCGGACAGATACGACCTGCATTTGACGATTGCCGGGGAACGGTCCAACCATTTCCATGAGGAATATTACAGAATGGTCACCGGATATGTGCGGGATCATGGCATGGAGGAGCGAGTAACCTTTCTCGTCAACTTGGGCAGGGAGGCGGTGGCGGAAGAATACCGGAAGGCGGATGTATATGTGGTTCCCAGTACCGGGGAGCCGGCCTCCATCACGGTGATTGAAGCCATGTCTTTTTCCGTGCCGGCAATCAGTGGAAGCGACAATGGAACGGCGAGCTATATCGATGTGGGGAAAACAGGTTATGTGTTCGAGGACAATGACCAAAACGATCTGAGGGACAAGCTGGAGCTGATCATTCGTGACCGGGACGGCCTGGTCCGGATGGGAGCGGAAGGATATCGGCATGTGAAAGAGAACTTTCAGTTCCGGAATTATTATGAACAGGTTGAGGCGATCAGGAGAAGGATAGGCGAGGGCTGATACTGCAAACGGAAGGGGAGCTATGTATAGCTGGGAAGATATTGCGAGAAAAATCAGAAAAACAAAGAAGCAGCTGTTTTTTGCCCTGTATTGCCTACCACATGGGGATGATCAGAGGTTTGTGGATAGCGTGAAGCGCATCGGGAAAGAGTACAATGTGGTATCAGTGGAGAAAGGGGAGGAGAACGGAGGCATCAGCATGGTTTATCATATTGCCATGGAACCGTCCGGCTCCGGCTTTTTTGCGGATTTTAATAAGTTGTTGGCTTATCTCTATTTTGCTGACCAAATGGCTCTCATTCCTGTGGTGGAATTTTCTGAGCAGTCTCGATATGCGGAGTCCCATTCAGTGAACGGGTCGAGCAATCCCTACGAATATTATTTTAAGCAGCCTGGGGCGGTTTCCCTGGAAGATCTGGACAGGCTGGGGAGTGTGATACGTAGCAGGAGGGAGAATGTAATCCTGGCTGAAAGCCTGAACGAGAAGAGAGGCGGTTACACCAAGTCGGAAAAGCATCTGGACGAGATGGGAAAAATTTTCGGCAAATATGTCCGCTTTAACGAGACCGTGGGGAATATGCTGTGCGCGGGGCGGGACGAGATGCTGGGGGGAAGGAAAACCCTAGGAGTACACGTCCGGGGAACAGACTTTAAGTGGAACTATAACGGACATCCGGTGGTTATCAGGCCGGAGGAATATTTACGGGAGGCCAAAGAGAAATTCGGCAGGGGGGAATATGAACGGATATTCCTGGCAACCGACGATTCGGGGGCGCTTCAACTGTTTCAGGAGGCTTTTGGCAGCGACCTGCGCTTTTATCAGGATGCGATGCGGGACAATGGGACAGAAAGTGTGATGAATTCGTCATCAACGAGGGAGAATCACCATTATCTGTTGGGCTGTGAGGTGTTACGGGATATGTATACACTTTCCTCCTGTGAAGGGCTGGTTGCAGGATTGTCCCAGGTCAGCTATGCGGCGAGGATCTGTAAAAGGAGTAGGGGAGAACGGTATACGGACGAAGTGATTCTGGATAAGGGGATCAACTATCATAGAAAATACAACTGCCCTAAATAAGGAGGACATTGGACATGGTGGGAAAGCTTGAATATATTTTCAGCAAGAAGGATAAAGGAAAGCTATTCGTCCTGCTGGCTGCAATTATTTTTGGAAGTTTCCTGGAACTATTGGGAGTTACCATATTTATGCCCTTTATAAATATCATTATGGAGCAGGATACCATCCGGGAAAACAGATGGCTCCGTTTTTTTTATGATATTCTGAATTTTCAGTCGGTAACTGCCTTCCTGGCGGCCCTTGCGGGAGTCATTATCTTTATCTATCTTTTTAAAAATGTATATCTCGCACTTGAAAAAAATGCCATATACAAGTTCTCCTATGATGTACAAAGAAGATTATCTTCGCGCCTCCTGTCGGCTTATATGCATGAGCCCTATACTTTTCATTTGAATAAGAATGTGGCGGAGCTGCAGAGAAGTATGCAGGAAGATACGGATATGTTTGCGAAAGCCATGATCCATATTATGGAAATGCTAGCGGAAATCTGTGTCTGTATAGCAATTGGAATCTATCTGTTCATCGTCAGCCAATCCATTACTACTGTTGTAGTGCTGCTCCTTGTGACCTGTCTGCTTGTATTTTTCCGGATATCCAAAAATTTTTCCAGGGATCTGGGAAAGAAAAGTCAGGTGTATAAGGGAAATATTTATAAATGGATGAATCAGGGACTGGGAGGGATCAAAGAAATCAAGGTTTTGAATCGGGAAAGCTTCTTTGTGGATTCTTACGACATATATTTTAAAAAATATGCCAGAGGGCTGCGGATCAGCAGCTTGATACGTATCCTTCCTAAATATGCCATTGAGACGGTCAGCATGACAGGAATGCTGTTGGCCGTAATCATAAAACTGTATGCGGGGCAAAAGGATATTGTGGAGTTCATCCCGCAGCTTGCGGTCTTTGCAGTGGCGGCCTTTCGGCTGATGCCGTCCGTTGGCAGGATTAACGAACATATGGCCAATATTCAGTATGCGAATCCATCCATCAATCTGATCTATCACGATCTGAAAGAGGTGGAAGAGGTGATGGCAGAGCGAAAGGAGGCTGAGGGAGAGTGGAAGTTTGAAAAGGAACTTCAGGTGAGAAAAGTAAGCTATCATTATCCAGATGCAGAAGAAAATGTACTGACAGACGTGAGCTTTGATATCCAAAAGGGAAGTTCCGTAGCCTTCGTAGGCCCGTCCGGCGCTGGTAAAACGACGATGGTGGATATTATCTTGGGACTTTTGATGCCGCAGTATGGTAAAATTACGGCCGACGGATTGGATGTGCGTAAAAATATTTCCCTTTGGCAGAAGGAGATCGGTTATATCCCGCAGACCATCTATCTGTCCGACGATACGATCAAAAATAACATAGCGTTCGGCATCCTGGAGGAGGAAATTGATGAAGAGGCAGTACGGGAGGCGATCCGGAAAGCGCAGCTATTTGATTTTGTGGACAATCTCCCGGACGGTTTGGATACGATGGTGGGAGACAGGGGGGTTCGCCTGTCCGGAGGACAGAGGCAGAGGATCGGGATTGCCAGGGCGTTGTACCATGACCCGGAGATCTTGATTTTGGATGAGGCAACCTCTGCCCTGGATAATGAAACGGAGAGTGCGGTAATGAAGGCGATTGATAGCCTCAAGGGCCTGAAAACCATGATCATCATTGCCCACAGGCTGACGACGATCCGGAATGTGGATGTGATCTACGAGGTGGCGGACGGCAAGGTGACCCGGAGAGAAAAGAAAGAAGTTCTAAGGGGGAGCGTTTGAGAATTATATTTGTGATACCGAATATGACCGGCGGCGGGACGGAGCGGGTGATTTCCCTTCTGGCCAATGAATACAGAAGGCGGGGGATCGGGGTAACGATCTTGATGTTTGCCGGGGAGGAGTGTGCCTACCGTTTGGATCCCGGTGTGGAGCTTCTGTGTGTATCTCCACAGTCTTATGGAGATATCAGGGTGCAGTGGAAACGGCTGTGCAGGATGCGGAAGTATTTCCGGGAAAACAGGGGATCCCTTATCTACTCTTTCAGCGTAATGGGAACGGTATTTTCCGCGATAGCCGACATCGGTCTGCATTGTCCAATGCTGGTCTCGGAACGGAATGATCCGAGAAGGGGGCGGCAGGGGCCGATGCGTGACCTGGCTTATGCCAGGGCCGTAAAGATCGCTGTGCAGACCAGGGAATGTGCGGGTTATTTTCCCCGTTTTCTTCAAAAAAAGACGGTGGTGATTCCGAATCCGGTGGATCTGGAACTTCCGGAGCCGGTTGAAGGGGAGCGGGAAAAAACGGTAGTATTCGTGGGGCGGCTTCATCGACAGAAAAATCCTGCACTCTTGTTGGAGGCCTTTGCTATATTTGTTGAAAAATTTCCTCAATATATGCTTCATATATATGGAGAAGGTGAATTAAAAACACAATTAATTAAAAAAACTGAAAATTTATCTATATCAAGTCGAGTTGTGTGGCATGGATTCTGCCCGGATGCCCGTAACAAAATCGTCAAAGCTGGCATGTATATCCTATCATCGGATTTTGAAGGGATCTCCAATTCCATGCTGGAGGCGATGGCCATGGGGATTCCTGTCATCTCTACGGATTGCCCCATCGGGGGTTCCGCCACCTATATTCGGGATGGGGAAAACGGCTTGTTGGTTCCGGTAGGAGATAAGGACAGGCTCGCACAGGCAATGCTTCAGCTGGCGTCGGATTCGGAACTTGCGACCCGGATTTCCGCGAATGGGGCGAAGATCAGGGAGCAGTATCCGGTGGAGGTTATTGCGGACAAGCTTCTGGAAGCTGCCGGACATAGGGGATGACGATGGGGAGGAATCACAGGTGGAAACTATAACGATATTGACGCCCACTTATAATAGAAGGAATACGCTTCCTGCCTTATATGAAAGCCTGCTGAAGCAGACGAAAAAGGATTTCCTGTGGATGGTGGTGGACGACGGCAGCGGCGACGGAACAGGGGAGCTGCTTCAAGGATGGGCGGAAGCATCGGAATTTCCCATACAATATGTTTATCAGGATAACGGAGGAAAGCATACGGCGTTGAACCAAGGGATTAAAACTGCCCGATCGGAGCTGCTCTTCATTGTGGACAGCGACGATACGCTGCCGGAGAATGCGGTGGAAATCATCCTCCGCTATCATGCAAAATATGCGGGGACAGAGGGACTGTGCGGGTATAGTTTTCTGCGGTGCTATCCGGACGGAAGGGTGAACGAGGGATACTACCCGAAGGATGAACAAATCGATACCTATGTGAATGCCCGGATCAACGCAGGAATGGGGGGAGACAAGGCGGAGGTTTTCTATACAAAAGTGCTTCGGCGTTTTCCCTTTCCGGTCTATGAGGGGGAGAAATATGTGCCAGAGGATCTGGTCTGGGTGCAGATGTCCGGGCCATACCGCATGGTTCATATCAACCGATGTGTCTATATCTCGGAATATCTAGAGGGGGGACTGACTCGGTCGGGGAGGCGGATGAAGATCCGGTCGCCGCGGGGGATGGCGATGCGGGCGGAAGTCTATCTGAACGACGCAGCGGTTAAGGAACTGATTAAGTGGAAGATGATCCTGCTGTATGTAATATACGGGCACTTTGCGAGGGAGGACAGTAGAACGTTGATGGGACGATTGAAGGAAAGGTGGAGGTATGTTGTTGGGGGGATTCCGGGGATGGTTTTGTATATTCTGTGGAGGTGGAGATATAAAAAAGAAGAATAAAACCCGTTCCTGTAAAGCGACTTTTATCCATACCGATGTTTGTGCCTGTACGCAGATGGGAGCGAAGATAAATGGTGTGCGGTTTCCCTGTGGGAAGGATAACCATACGCAGAAGCCTTAGATGGTGCAAAAAGCATTTAGTAGAATTACGGAAATACCTTCCATTAAAGAATGGCATCGCCTCCCCATCGACGGCATGCCGTCTCCTGTCAGGGATGGATGGGGAACTATTTGCGCTAGAATTCATGGAATGGATCGGGGAGACCGTGAGCACGAAAGGAATCCAACTTGTGATTGACGGAAAAGCACTGCGTGGATCCATGGAGAAAGTGAAGGGCTTCAGAACGCCAATGGTTCTGAATGCGATAGATGTTATGACAGGCTTGATACTTGCCCAGCTACCCATCCGGGATAAGGACTGTGAGATGAAAGCATTACCGGAGCTGCTGAAGCTTCTGGATATACAGGGGAGTACTGTCACAACGGATGCGATAGGGACACAGACCATGGAGCAGATCCTTTCTCAGAAAGGGTACTTCTACTGATGGTCAAGAAGAACCAGCCGTAGTCTTATAATGAGACCGTGAAATACTTTGAGGAAATGTCGGAGGACCATAACTTCTTGTTTATGAAATGCATCTCGCAGGATTCCTTTCGAAATAAGATTCATATATTCTGTCGATGAGACACTGGATGAACTGCTGAACACGGAAAAGAATAGGGTGCGTTTTGGTGACAGTGACATTGGAGTGATAAGTGGAAAAATACGATATTTCAGGATGTGCAGGCAGAGATATCAGATGGGTTAAAACGGGTTATTCAGTCAGAATATGAAGGGCTGATGATAGCTTTGCTGGATACATTTGGAGATATGGGTATTTATGTTCCCTCCTCTCGACTCTTTTGGCAGGATCAACTTCTTTTTTTCGGAAAATATATTACGAATACTGGAAGAAGGCTTGAAATATGAGAAGAACAAATTATTCCTTATAGCCCTTGGTGTTACGGCTAAAGCATTGGCGGAGGAATTTTTTTGAAGGGTTATAGAGTATTGGACATTGGGAACTTAGATATGGAATATGAATGGTTTTTACAACGGTCAGAGAGGAAAGTTCAGCTGTCGAAACACCTAGTGGTCGGGGAAGCAGCAAATAGAACGGCTGGATACGAAGAATATTTGGCACAGGTAAAGGGCTTTATTGAAGGATAGACAAAAGAGAGAGGGATCTTTTGGATGCGTTTAGAGAATAAATGCCGGACATTGCAAATCTAATTTTGAAGGGCGGCAGGGTCGAGATCATACCCTGCCGCCCCATATAAATATCCCAATAAAATCTAAAGTCTCCCACCTTCCGTATAAAAATCATATGTGGCAATCCCCAACGATATCATAACGACGGCGGCAATCCCGATTTTTGCCGGGATAGTAGACGGGTAACCGATATGGAGTCCTTCAAACACAACGGTTCCAGCAAAGATGCCTAAAATACCGGTATTCAGTGCCTGAATAGCCATTTTTTTGGTGATATCGGGGGCCGAACAGAGAGGCCACATGAATCACCATGAGTCCCTCCTCTTGGAACAATGCGACTGCATCAAGGCCCGTAGGAAGGACTGAGGCTTTCCCGGAGCTTGTAGCTACCCATGTCTTGAGCAGTTTCGCTCTTTCTTTCTCGATAGATAAGCTCCCCTCTCTATCCCTCAACTACTCGATGCCTTATCCTCAAGAGCTTCCTTCAAACACTTCATATAATAATTGTAGGAAGCGCTTTTTCCATTCTCTGCATATTCTTCAGCCGCCATTTCTTTCCAATAGCTTGAGCTGTGCCCGCGGCTGAAGCCGTCGCGTGAATTTCCAAAGGCTATATCCGCACCCTGCTTATTGCTCCCGGAAGCAGCAGGCACGTCGGAACATTGGCCGGCAATCCAACCCATCATATTATTCAAGTCAAAAGCGAGGCCCGCGGCCATCATTCCTTTGAAAATGGAACTGCCTAGTCTGCGTCGTTTATAATCCGCCATAGATATACCCGTTCCTTTCTTTTGCATAAGTTGGCTTTATGCTGCAGCGGCTTCCTCGAAGTAGTCGGCTGCACATCGGCCGACGGCCTCTATTAATGCGGTGGCGATTCCTGCCTTGATGACATAGGCGCCGAAACCGGTGGCGTGGCTAGCTTCCAGGGATGCGAGTGCGGCTTTTTCTCCAACCATTTGGGCGAAACCGGATGCCATGAGGCCGGATGCGGTTGCCTTACTGAGCTTTGCTCCATAAAAGGATCCGATGAGAGCAATGGCAGCTATTTCCTCCCCGCGAAGGGCGATGGCATCCAATCCGATGGGCAGAGCTGCTACGGTCAGGGCGCCGGTAGCAGCAGCTGCATGGACTGCGGCAAGGGCTTTTTCTCTGGTCGTCATAACGAAATCCTCCTTCTCCTCATAATGCATATTAAGTTTTTGGGATCCGTTCTCCTTTCTTGAACGGCGGCAGGAACTTCGGCCTGCTTATGCTTTTTTAACATGTTCTCACTTTAACACCACAAGAAGAATTTGTCAATATTTATTGTAATTAAATTCTAATAGTATTTAAAATATTCTTATAAGAATATTTTGAAGAATCGATATTGTAAAAAGTCCATTGTGCTTGAATTCTCATAGTGATATAATTACACTAAAATTGACTTCGGTAGTCTGCCAACAAAGGCTGTTCGATGTTGCAGGGAGTCTGGTTTTGCGGCAATTTATCCGTTTTGGAGAAAAAGGGAAACCAGGTTGAAAATCGTCCTGAAGCGATTTTCAACCGCTAATTTGCGCCCGGCGTGGCAGGCAGGAAGATTGCAATGAATAATGATTTTACACAAAGTAATTTTACCTATTACTATTATTCCAAGATTACTCGTCGCCTGAAAAAGGTAATTGAACGGCAGGGGCTTTCCCAAAAGGAAATTGTGGAGCGGTGTGCGTCTATGGGAGTCAAAATGACCCAGGGAGCCCTATCTAAGCTGTTGAATTACGAGGCGCTCTACGATGTACAGTCCAAACAGAGAAATACGAATCTCTCTCTTGCGCATATTGTCTGTATCTGCAAGGTATTGTCTTTGGACTTGTCCGCGATCCTGGATCTGGATCTCGAAAATATGGAATTAGACGCTCTTCTGGATGCCCCCGTCCGGGAAGAGTCCGGCCATAAAGCCGTTCGGCAATCCCTGGTGAGCAATCCGGATGAATACGAGTTTACGGGATACGTTGGGGAGTACAAAACCTACTTTTATCCGACCATTTCCGGTGAAAATAAAATATTGACCGGGGTCTTAAGCCTGAAAAGGAACGACGGGAATGATTCCTGCAGCGCAAGGTTGGAATTAGATACGAATCAAAAGGACAGAACAGGAAAGCCTATTATAAAAAAGTACTATGGGCGTTTCTTGATTTCTCCGCACCAGCGGGCCGGGTATTGTATTCTCAGGAACGACAAACTTGGAGAGATTAACATGCTGGTGCTCAGCCATCAGCAGTTTAATAACCAGGAGCTTATGTGTAAGCTTGCGGCCTGTATTACCACCTCGGCGGGCGGTAACCAGCGTCCCACGCTGCATCGAGTGCTGATCAGCCGCCATGCGCTCAATGCGCAGGAGCTGGAAACCATCAAGCCGCAGCTCCTCTTAAATACTGACGAGATCCAGATTGAAACCTCTGTCTATGAAGCCATTCAGGATCAGCTTCCCCAAGCTGTGCAGGATCTTGTCGCCAAAATGGTCAAACCCAGGAGCTTCTATTGCATTAACGAGTCAATGATTGTCAATACTGTGGATGGCCAGAGGGAAAAGGCCGAGGCCATCTGCCTGCTGCGGGAGCACTCCACTGCGCCTCGGTACAATAAGGTGGGAACCAAGGCGGACGAGCTGGTCTATAAGTATCTTTACCAGAGCCAGGGAGAGGATATGGCAAAGATATAGTTCCTTTGCGGTTCTACGGGTATCCTTTCCGGTGGGGGAAAGGAGTAAAAGTCTGTAAACGGGAGGGCTTTACGTAGAAGTGGGGCTTGTCTTTCAAGCTTCATCATGCTAAAATATTAGTATCGTGGGGAACTTTTGCCCAGGGTTTTCATAGCATATAGAAAGTGCACGAAAGGGATTTCAAATTCTTTACATGACTGTGCTGTCCCTTTAGTAAGTACATCTCTTCGTGCAGTGGATTTTGGTGATCGATGATATCGTCGAATACGGTCAATATATGGATAAAATACTTCCTTATTTAAGAGATGATTCTCTTCATACAGATTTCTAGCACGCCATATGTATAGCATATAAAGCCGGATTCATGGAGTATTTTGAAACGAGGGCCTCCACCTTCCTGTATGAAAGTATGATCAAAAATCGTCTTTATAGGACGGGTGGTTGCAGAAGGGTATTTTCGGCATCATTTTCGGTGCTGGCGGATGGAGTAGAATGGCGTTGGAAAGCAGGAAGGACAAAGTCAGTGAATGGAAGTAGTAGGAGAAGGGGATTAAACGCTGTAAAGATTATTCATAATATTCTGAACAGGACGAATTATATTTTCCTGGCGGAGTTCTTTCGGATGTTAGGCGTCTTCGTGTGGGAGGACATTCTGCTAGAAGACGATGTGGGAACGGCGAAAGAGAAGGAAAAGACGGAGGCGGAGAAAAGGACAGTCTGCGATGCGGACATTTTTGTGGGCGCCAGAAGTCTTTCCGATCAGGGAGCCAAAAGGATGGGCTGCACATGCGAAGCCTATGAGCAGATGCTTGGCGGGCTGCCGGAGGATGTGATCTATTTTTATGACATCTTGCCGGAGTTACCTGACGTGGAAAGGGACACACCCGGGTGGGTTGGATTGTATCTGGATGGGGAAGCGCAGGTTCAGTTGCTTTTGGATGTGATGAAGGAGGTGGCTTGCAGGGTTGCAGGGAACGGGGACGCCGCTTTCCGTGCGGAGGAACTGGAGGCGCTTGTCAGGGTTTATGTGCAAGAAGGGTTGTGTCTGCACAGCATTAATCTGCAGTATTTCGCACGGAAGGAATCCTTTGCGGTGCGGGAAGCAAGAGGAGGTATGCTTGCCGGTTACCGGAGGCTCGAAGAGCCAAGTACAGAAGAATATGGAGAGGACGTGAAAGCCTCTTATCGGTATGCCCTTTTATGGTGTGCAGTGCGGGCGAACATGGCCTGTAGCTATTTGAAAGAAGAGACGGCTTTCTCCGTAAGGGAATTGGCAGTGTACTGCCAGAACCTATGTATGGATTATCCGGAATTTACCAATGCCAAGGTGCTGCAGGGGCTTTGCTATGAACCCTCTAAGAGCAGTGCCAATGAGGCTTTGTATGCATTTGGAGAGGCCCTGCGGGATGTGGGGGACAGTTGCTTTGCTTCAGCCATTTACTATTGGATGGGGAAACGGTATGAATCCTTTCAGATGAACAAGAAAGAAATGAAGCTCTGTTTCCAGAAAGCGAATGAAAGACAGGAGAAGTTCAGAAATCTGTTTAAGCTCGCTATCATTGCCCGCGATGAAGGACGGCGAGAGGATGCATTGGATATTTTTGGGAAAATTGATTCCAAGCTTCAGCGTAAAATGAAGATGACGCTGCTCGACCCCTTGGAGCTGGAATACCTTTTTAAATCCTATAATCAGCAAAGTTATATCTATTTTCAAATGGAAGAGTATCCCCAGGCAATTGAGTTCGGCAAGAAAGCGATTCAGGTGAAGGAGGAGTATAGCAAGTCCGGCGGGGGGGATTCTCCTGATCTCTATCAAGCTTTGTATAGAGAGGGATTGGATCAACCGTATAGGCAGTTGACGGAAGACAGGATGTGTCTTGCCGTAGCTTACCAACTGTTGGCTGATTCATACAGAAAAATGCTGAACGAAGAGGAAGCGGATCAATATATTGAGAAAAGAAAGAAAATTGAGAGGGGTTAGACTCTCTCTTTTCTTTACAGGAGGCTGTTGCAAAAGGGCAGGTTGCCGCAATACATGGCAAGGTTTTTCAAATGCCATAATCATATATTACGGTAACTGGCATAAAGTGCAACAGCCTCTTGTTCCAGGCGGAGGGACGAAGGAGGAAGGGAGCATGGCATATGGACAGGACGAACTGAGGATCATTTTGGAGGAGGACGAGCGGGATCCCCAAAGAGTGGAAAAGGACATGAGGCTGGGGATAGAGTTTCCGTTGTACCGGGGGTGTTACGTTGAGACCCTGAAAGCGATTTCCAATCATATCAGGCGCCATGAGGGATGGATAGAAAATCGGCGGCGCAGGACGGAGGAACCGCACATCCCGGAGGCAGGGCGGCTGAGGAACAATGTGGACAGCAATATTTTTGCATTTATCGGGACGCGCGGAAGCGGAAAAACGACGGCTGTAAACGAGTTCTGCAGACTGCTGTACCATTATCCCGAGCGGGCGGAAGTATGGAAGGAAGAACTGGCCGGCCAGGAGGAAATGGGGAAGGGATGCCAGTTTTATATGATGCCGCCCATCGACGCCTCTGTTCTCGAGGCGGAGGAAGATTTGATCGAGCTGATTTGGGCCAATATGTATCAGCTATTCGAACAGCGGGCGAGTGGGCGGAGTGGTGTTTTTGCCGGGGACGAACTGGTGAAAACGATCATGAGGGAGTTCGATGAGGTGTATAAGACATACAGTAATGTGGGCCATGGGGAAAGACGGGAGGTGCTGGGAGAATCTGTCCTGGTGAAGTTGAGGAATGTTTCCAGCAGCTTAAAGACCAGGGAGGCCTTTGAAAAACTGCTGGGGCATTTCCTGGAGTTTATCGACAGAAAGGATCACGGGGAAAAGACATATCTTGTAATAACGGTGGATGATCTGGATCTGAACCTGAAGAAAGGATATGGGATGCTGGAACAGCTTCATAAATACCTGTCCGATCCCAGAATCCTGATTTTAGTGGCGATTGACTATAGGCAGATGCGCAGAAACTGTGAAACCTATTTCGTGAATGAACTGATGTCCAAGCACAACCTTCATGAAGAATATGAAAGGATCAGTAAACATGCCAAGAAGCTGAACAACGACTATCTTTTGAAAGTGCTGCCCCTTTCCAACCGGATTTATCTGCCGGACAGGGATATCCTGTTCAGGAAGGCCCGTGTGGAGGAAGCAGGACATGAGGATTATCTAAAGGAATTTATACTTAGGAAAATTGCGGCCGGGATGTCCATTTATTACGACGGGTTAGGAAAGGAACCGCATTTCAGCATGACCGGAACGGTTCGAGAACTGGTATCCTACAACCATTTCCTAAATTCCCTCTTCCGGGTGGAAGCAGGGAATGCGAAAGAGGAGAAAGGGCAGGAAACCGCCATGTACCTGTATGACCGTAACCATGAACGGTTCAATATGGATATTACGAACCGTATGGCGCAGCAAACCCTGGAAGATGACCAGTTGGATATTTTTCAAAGGATACTTGACAGGAATGTGGCCCAGAGGGCGGCATATGCGGTGGTTTTCATCCACGGGTACAGATGTCCGGGCCTATCCGGAAATGGCATTCAGGATAATGTGGACGAATTGCATTACTGCTATGGGGATCTTCTAGAGGAACTGTATCTCCTTGGAAGGGAAAATTATGAGGACAAGGTGTTGGTGCACTGTCTGCTGGCTTCCTTTACCTCGGAAATGGTACGGGAATATTACAGCTATCGGAATAATCATCATCAGGATGCGTGGAAGAGGGCAGAAACCCGTTTAAGAGGGTTGCTCGGTCATACTTTTGGGGGAACCTGGTTCAAAGGAAGCGCCCCGTTGATAGCCATGAATCCGGAGTCATCGAGTCAGGTAATAAGAGACTTTGGCTTTATTCGTCGCGGACAGGTGTCCAATCTGGAAATCGAGCTGGAATATGACTGGCCTGAAGAAGACAACGTATTTCGGGAAATATGCGGGCGGATGATCGAACTGGTGCCATACCTGGAGTGCCTGCAGCTTCTTTTTGCGGATTTCCAGGATAATACCGGTAAAAGTATTCTTCCGGAATGGAGGTTTATGATCTTTTCAGGCAGAAACAACCAAAATCTGCAGATTGTCATCACGAGCAACGCTGATACGGCCTCTTTTGATATCTTTGGTTTTATTGGAAAAGAAATAGGAAGTGATGATGAAGGAAACTTCCATAAGCGGCTGGTGGAAAATATGTGGAGGGAAGTGTATGACTGGGCAGATAGAAAGGGGCATGGGCCGGTTCTAGAAAAAGATGGGAAAGAATTTATAAAGAAGGCATCTGCCCATTCCATTTGGAAGAAAAGAACGAACCAGACCAAGAACTGGCAAAAGGCGGAATTTCCATTTTATAATCTTGACTTATGCTATAATGTGATGAAGCGAGTCAGACGTATGGTGGAAGAACGGATGGAAGAGAGGATCCGTCCGGCGCAGCTATACAGCCATCTGTGCAGAATATATGGATACATAGCCCAGGAACTCTATGAAGAGGACAACTATTATAAAAACATCTGCATGGAGGTGGAGTCGCCCAAACTGTATGATAACTTCGTAGAATGCCCTTTTATTCGTGCCTTTGGGCTACGTATGGAGGGAAATGCACCGAAGCCTTATCAGGAGACATCGTTAGATGGGACGCAGTTTAATGAGATTCTGTTCCAGACGATCAAAAGCTTGGCGGTGACACCGGGGACAATGCTGAAAGCGGATAGGCAGGATGAGGAGCCTTAGGAGGGGGATGGGCAAGGCAAAGTGTTTAATCTGGATGGTATCGTAAAGATTTACTATAGTTATGTATCTATACAGGCAATTCTGGGAAACCGCGTCAGATACGATGCGTTTCCGCGGGAAGAATTCGTCAGCGTGGCACGGGCCTATGACGCTCGGCACAGCGATACGGAGGAAGAGCAGCTTTACCAATATATCGGGAGGAGCGTTGGAGAAGAGGGACATCCCTTTGCAGGCATGGAAGGACGGAGCGGGTTGAATGTTTTTGCAGCCTTGGAGGAACTGGCGGAACAGCTTCTCACAATGGATGGCGGACAGGTGCGGTGCGTCTACAGGAAATTGCTGCGTTTCAGGGAAGTGACGAATCATGTGGACGAGGAACTTTTGGTATGCGCCTTTTTGGCGATGCGATATAAAAGGTTGCGGGAAAGCCATACGGACTTTTGCTGGAACGTGACGGTTTCCCATGACAATATGCAGCTGGCTCGTATCGTGGGTCGGGGGATATCGGATAACCATTTTCATCTGTACGGCTCGGCACCCTATTTTCATCTTTCATGGTCGTATCTGATGAACCATGTGGGGGATGGGATTCTGCATAGGGTGGCGGCCGAGATTGAGAAAGAGCAGAGGGTATCGCGGGAGCACTATAGTACAAAATACGGGGAGGATTCCTTTTCGGACAGGATCCTGAAAGCGGCGCTGATCCGGATCTGTCTCATGTACCGTCTGATCGGATGGAAGATAGAAGAGTTTGCCGCGAAGGAGGATTCCGACATGAAGTGGATCGAATGGCTCCTGTCGGGAAAGGGTGACATTAAGGTTTATTATTTCCAAATCCAGAAGATGATAGATTATGTTAGGGAATATGCCTTGCTGGCTGACGGAGAGGAATACATGGATTATGCATCCTATGGAACCGATGCGGCAGAGCGGGAGGTGAATGGCTGGTTCGCGGGGGAACGGTGGCTGGCTTACCGGGTGCTGCGGGACGAACTGGCCGAAAGGAAACTGCCGGATATCTGTTATCAGTGGTTCTATGCCTATCAGGTGATCAAGAACAGCATCCGGGGGGAGTTCCTTCAGGTAAATGGGATGGTGGGATTTGAAAATTTTTCGATCTACAGCCACAGAAAAAGCCCCTATCCGGATAGCCGGAAAATGGTGAAAAGCGCAGTCTGGGGAAGCCTGGAGAGCGGAAACGTCCATTCGTTGGAACTGCGGGTGGTTCCGAAGAAGACGGCGGATCAGAATGCCGCCATGGTGAGGGAGATCAACGAGATTTTGAGTGAAAAGGAATATCCGATTCCAAAATCCAGGTATTATTTTGTATTCCATTTCACGAAGGGGAATGAAGGCCCTCTGCCGGCTCCGCTTTGCTTCCAAGGACTTTGTTGCAGGCACTACCGTAAAAGACTGGAGCTGAAGGAAATCGCCAACGGAATTCGTCATTTCAGAGAAAGATATTGGGAGGAAGCGTTGCAGCTACGGGGCGTAGACGCCTGCTCCCAGGAAATTGGATGCCGTCCGGAAGTTTTTGCATCGGTATATCGTTTCCTTGCGGAACATATTGTGGATAGAATTTTTGAGGAGGAGTGCCCGGGACAGCTGAAGCTAACCTATCATGTGGGTGAGGATTTCCTTGATGTGGTAGACGGCTTAAGGTCTGTGGATGAGGCAGTTCATTTTCTGAATCTGAGATGTGGAGACCGCATCGGACATGGTACGGTTTTGGGAATTGATGTGGGAAAGTGGTATCTCTTTAAAGAAAATACGATTGTATTGCCGCAGCAGGATTATTTGGACAATGTGGTGTGGCTTTATCATAAGCTGGCAGAGTACGGTATAGAGGGCATGGACGTCCTGAAGGAACAGCTGCTCAGGGATTTTGATTTTTATTTTTCCCAGATTTACGGAAGCACGATGGAAAAAAGGGCATGGCCTGGAAACATTTATCTGTATTATGAGGCCTGGAAGCTTCGGGGCGATGATCCGGAACTGTATTTAAAGGGAAGATTTGATAAATATGAGGTGCGTGCGCGGGAATGGATGGTAAACCGAAAGTATCCGGAAAGGTTCGAAAGCCGGGAACGGGAGGAGGTCGGATTCCTTTATTATCTGTATCATTATGATTGGAATGTAAGGAATGTGGGAGGAAAGGCCATTCAGGTACATGTTTCACCTCAATATGTGCGGGGAGTGGAAGCGGTGCAGCGCGTAATGGGAATGGAGTTCGCACAGAGGGGGATCGGAGTGGAAACAAATCCGTCTTCTAATCTGGCCATCAGCCCGATTGGGCGTTATGACGAACACCCCATTGTCCGGCTCTATAATAGGGGAATGACCTGGGAGGTGGAAAAGCTGTCCGCATGTCCTCAGATGAATGTATCGATTAATACGGATGACAAGGGCGTTTTCCGCACCTCCCTGGAAAATGAATATGCATTGATGGCCTGTGCTCTGGAGCATGTAAGGGATGAAGAGGGGAAAACGGTGTATAATCGGCAAATGATCTATCAATGGATCGATAATGTGAGGGAAATGGGGAATCTACAGAGCTTTGGAGAATATAGGCCGCCGCAATGGGGGGAGGAGGAGACGCATGGACAGCATCATAGAGAAAATCACCTTGTATGACCTGCTGGCATACATGCTTTCCGGAAGCGTGCTTCTGATGATTATTATTGGGGGATGTTACCCGGATTTTCCGGAGGAGCTCCCAGTTCTGTATGAGAAATATACAGGAGCGTTCTATCTGGCATTTGCGGTTGCCTCTTATGTCCTTGGTATTGCCTTGTCGGAACTTTCAAAGCTGGCATTTGCGGGGGTGCGGAAGCTTGCAGGGCGGTTTGGGGGCAGGAGCCGGATGGAGGCAGCGTTTTATGAAAGCGGATTGGATATGAAACAGGTAGTGGAGGCTCTGAAAAAATCCGGTGTAACTGATGAAACGCTGAAAAGTGCTGATGTGAACATTCTGAAACGCTATATGCCATATATACATGGAATTGTTCAGGTAAGTGCGGAGTACAAACGTATTCATAACTATTCTTCTGCATATACTCTTTATAAAAACCTATCCCTCGCTTTTCTGCTGGGGATGGCAGCTTGGTATATGCTGGGCATTTTGGATGGAAGAGCAGCTGTAATAGGAGTTTTACTGTCCATAGTATTGGGAAAACGGGCCATTCGATTTGACAGAAAGAAAAATCAATATACACTGATTTGGTTCGTGGATAAGTTTAGATGAATGGCAAGAAAGGAACAGGAATTTGACGCGCCGGATTTATTTGGTATAATAGTCAAAGTGATAGAATGATAGAAGTTTGAAACATCATTTCAGACTCTTTATTGATGGTATATCGCAAGCTCTGCTTGCGATATGCAGGAGTATAAAAATGAACTGATTCGTGGGACGATTTTGAGGGATAACAAAAAATCCCACCAAAAGGACTTGCAAATAAGGAGAACACATGAGGCCAGATTATAAAGAACCGAACCCCACCCAAAGGCTCCTGATAACCGGTGCGGCCGGTTTTATCGGATATCACCTTTCCAGCCGTCTTTTGAAAGAAGGATATACCGTCTATGGAGTGGACAACCTGAATGATTATTATGATGTACGTCTGAAGGAATGTCGTCTGGAACAATTGAAACAAAATGCCAATTTTCATTTTCAGTACGGAAGCATTGCCGACCGGAAGGTCGTGACAGAGGCGTTTGAAAAAGGTTGTCCGGACGTGGTAGTCAACCTGGCGGCCCAGGCGGGCGTGAGATACTCCATCGAAAACCCGGATTCCTATATGGAAAGCAATGTGATCGGATTTTATAATATTCTGGAGGCCTGCCGCCATTCTTACGATAAGGGCCGCCATCCGGTGGCGCATCTGTTGTTCGCCTCCTCGTCCTCCGTGTACGGTGATCAGAAAAAAACGCCTTTTTCCGTAAACGATTCGGTGGACAGGCCAGTGAGCCTGTACGCCGCCACCAAAAAGAGCAACGAGCTGATGGCATACGCCTATAGCCATCTGTACGGAATTCCTTCCACGGGGGTGCGTTTTTTTACGGTATATGGCCCCTATGGCAGGCCGGACATGGCATATTTTGGATTCAGCGAGAAAATCAGGCGTGGGGAACCGATCAAGATTTTCAATAATGGTGACATGTACCGTGATTTTACCTATGTGGACGATATTGTGGAGGGGATCGCGCGCATGCTGAATAATCCGCCTGTATCGAATGAGACGGGAGACCGTTATAAAATCTATAATATAGGCAACAATAGGTCAGTGCGGCTGATGGATTTTATCGAGACACTGGAAGAGGCTTTGGGGAAGAAGGCAAAAAAGGAGTACTATCCCATGCAGCCCGGAGATGTTTATCAGACCTACGCGGATGTGGATGACTTGATGCAGGACTTTGATTATAGGCCCTTGACGGATATTAAGGAAGGGCTAAGACGGTTTGTGGATTGGTTTGGGGGATGGGTATCCTAATGGAAAAAAGAGAAAAACGGCCCAATACACTATATTTGGTAGTTCCCTGCTACAATGAAGAGGAAGTCCTCCCCAAAACCGCGCAGGTAATGCAGGACAAGCTGGACCGCCTGACGGCGGACAGGAAGGTCTCTTC
Source organism: uncultured Lachnospiraceae bacterium (assembly GCA_947650005.1). GTDB lineage: Bacteria > Bacillota > Clostridia > Lachnospirales > Lachnospiraceae > Eisenbergiella. The sequence goes on along the minus strand of CANSTU010000001.1, from coordinate 52,871 downwards.
CCAAAGCAAAATTATGTTCGTAAACGATGGCAGCCGGGATGCCACCTGGAATCTGATCCATGGATTGTGTGGGCAGAATCCGGTATTCTGCGGCCTGAGCTTTTCCAGAAATTACGGGCATCAAAGTGCCATTCTTGCAGGCATGATGGCTGCCCGGGCCCATGCGGACATGGTGGTCACCATTGACGCGGATCTGCAGCAGGACATCGAGGCGCTGGATCGATTCCTCGTATGCTATCAGGAGGGCTGTGAAATCGTATATGGTGTGAGAAACGATCGGAACACGGACGGCTTTTTCAAGAAAACCACCGCGAACATATTCTATGGCCTGATGCATTTGATGGGCTGCAATGTGATGAGCAATCATGCGGATTACAGGCTGTTGTCCAAAAGGGCGCTGGATGCGCTGGCGGAGTACCAGGAAGTGAACCTGTTCCTGCGTGGGCTGATTCCCACCATGGGTTTTCAGTCGGATGTGGTCTATTTTGACGTGAAGGAACGGGAAGCGGGTAGCTCTAAATATACATTTGGAAAAATGCTGACACTGGCCACTGACGGCATTACCTCCATGAGCACCAGGCCGATCCAGCTGATCACATGTATGGGATTTGCCGTGGTGCTGTTCAGTTTTATTATGATCATTTACTGTCTTGTGGACTGGGCTTTCGGAAATAACATTCCTGGCTATACCACGTCTTTGATCATATCCCTGTTGATGGGAGGTCTTACGATTTTTTCTCTGGGAATTGTGGGAGAATATGTGGGAAAAATATATCTGGAGACGAAAGCGCGTCCACGCTATATCGTGGAATCATTTGTCTGGAAAGAGGCGAAAGAGAAGACAAAAAATTCAGACAATTCAGTCCCTTTCAATCGTTCCGGGAAAGATGGCTTAACAGAACAGAAAGACGAAAATGCATAAAATATTCGGACAAAAAGAAAAGGCAAAATATGCGGACAGGCAGGGGGTGTATCTGGTTCCGATCCAAAACGGCCGAATCGGCGTGGTACAAACGGACAAGGGATATTTTCACCCGATTCAGACCTATTATACCGGTGAATTATTGGAAAGGGTGCAAGAGCCGACGGAAGCAGGCCATCGATTGGGCTGGATTAAATGTGAGGATTTAAAAGGGAAGATGGTTCTGGAATCGCAAAATTGGGCGATAGAGGAGGGACTGAGGATCCTGTCATCCGCATGGAATTAATTTCAGAAAAAGTTCAGAAAATTTTTAAGTGGAAATATAATTTGTTTTATTTTGAAATCTATCCTGTTGTATGATAGATAGATTTACTATATAAGTTTCGCCAAAGTGCGCAGATTGGAATCGTCTATGAAGATACTCGAAATACACGCCGACGACTTTGCCATATCGCCTCACGCGTCGCAGGATATCCTTGCCTGCCTCCGTGCGGGCAGGTTGGACGGCATCAGCGTCCTTACGAACATGTCCTGTTATGAGGAATGTGTCAGAAAATATCAGCAGGAAAGGGACGGCTGGCCCAGGCAGCCCCTGCTGACCGTTCATCTGAATTTTATGGAGGGACATTGCCTTGCGGATCCGGCCGAGGTGCCGCATCTGGTAGACAAGGAGGGTTATTTTAAAATCAGCTGGGGAACCCTTTTCCTGTGGAACTATTCCCCCAAGAAGTTCCGGACGATAAAAAAAGAACTCAAGGCGGAGATCAAAGCGCAGACGGAACGGTTCTTGGAGGCCTTTGGCCGGGATACAGAGCTGCGTTTTGACGGCCATCAGCATACCCAGATGATTCCGCTGGTGTACCAGGCTCTCTTGGAGGTCATTGTGGAGCAGCGATACGCGACGGGTTATATCCGCATCACCAGGGAGCCTGTCGGGCCCTATCTGTGGGACGCGGGGCTATGGAAGACCTACCGTCCCGTCAATTGGGTGAAAAATATCCTGCTGAATTTCTATGCGCCCGGCATGGAAAAAGCCCTTCGGAAAAACCGCCCCTTCTGGCAGCAGGAAAACCGGCCCATGTATCTGTGGGGCGTGGTAATGAGCGGCCATATGGACGTCGGCAGGGTGCGCAGGTTGCTTACGGGCATGCGGGCGCAGGCAGCGAGGAAAGGGCGGTATCTGGAAATCCTGTTTCACCCAGGCACGGTGCTGAAATCGGAGCTGGGAAAGGAATTCTGTAATGAGGGGGCGAATCCCTTCCATATCTCGGAAGGGAGATGGGAGGAATACGAGACGGTCATGTCTTTGGGAGACGGACGGGCAGAGAACGGGTAGAAAGAGAAAAGAGGAGCCTTTCGCAGGAATGGGAATTCGTATGCGCTTCGCGCGCAGATGGGAGTGTAGATGATCAAGAAATTTTTCGGGACGAAGGAAAAAAGAAAAAAGGGACTGTTTTTTCTGGCTGTGGCTGTGGCAGGGCTCCTGATTTTTATTTTCAATCTGTTGACTCCCATGATGACGGACGACCTGTTTTACCGAAAAACAGTATCGGAAGCCTCCTCCCTGTGGGAACTGATCCTCCAGGAGCATGAACAGTATATGACCTGGACAGGACGGTCGGTCTGCCATATGCTCCTGCGAATTTTTCTGTCCATGGATATCATAGTGTTCAAGGTGGCAAATTCTCTGGCTTTTGTCCTCTTAACGCTGCTGGTCTATTGGAATGTGGAGCACAGGGAGCGCTATGACCTGCGGGTCTATCTGTTGGCCAACCTGTTAATCTGGATGTTCGGGGTGGCCTTTTCCCAGACCGTTTTATGGGAGACGGGCGCCTGTAATTACTTGTGGGGAACGACCATTATCCTGGGATTTGTGACACTGTACCGTTATGGCCTGGCGCGGGCCGGGCACACGGCGGGGGAAGAACGGCAGAAGGGACGTGTATCGAAAGAAGAACAGAAGGCTGAGCCCGTATTTGTGAAATTAGTGCAGGCTGGGCAGGCGATCGAACAGGAAAAAGCGGGCAGGCATACGAAAAGATGGAAGGCTGCATTTGCGACATTCGGTATGCTGGCAGCCGGTATTCCGGCTGGGTGGTGCAATGAGAATACCTCCGGGGGCGGGATCCTGATGGTACTGTTATGCCTGAGTATGTATTTGTATGGGAGCCGGAAAGAAAACGGAAAAAAGCCCTGGATACATTTGCATCCTTGGATGATAACCGGGCTTATGGGACAGCTGGCAGGTTTTGCATTGATGGTATTGGCGCCCGGAAACAAGCAGCGGGCGGGAGTACAGGAAGAGGAACATTCCGGTTGGTTCGCCTATGTTTCTCGTTTTCAGAAAATCACCCTGGCAATACGGGATAATTTTCTGATTCTTTTAATGATATTTTTAGTGTTGTTTATAATTGTAAGATATCAGCGGGGAAATTTAAAAATATTCTATCAATATTCAAAAAACGCTTTGTTGTGGGCTTTGGTCTTTCTTGCCACCTGTTATGCGCTCGTATTCACACCGGAACCCATGCCCAGGGCCTATTTTGGAGCTGGTATTTTTCTGATCCTGGCGGTGGTGCAGCTTTACGTGGACGTGTCGGAACAAGAAAAGTTATTTGGGATGATGAAGACCGGGTTGGCTTCCGTTCTGTTTTTGATCATGTTTTTCATTTATATGGACTGTGGAGCCAATCTTGCCCGGATCTACAGGGAATACCGGGAGCGTGATGTCTACCTCAGTCAGATGGCGGAAGAGGGCGCGCGGGAGGTGACGGTGCCCATGTTGCGTCCTGCTTTTGAGAATAAATACAGCGATGGGTATAATTCAGATATACAAGAGGACCCGGGATACTGGGTGAATGTGGCCTATGCCCAGTATTATGGCTTTGACAGTGTGGCGGGTGTTCCACGGGAGGGATGGACGGAATATTAGGATGTGGTCCATGCCAAACGCAGGAAGGGCTTGGCGGCCCCTGACCCGCCTCCAGCCTCTGCCTGGTACAGGAAGCAACCGGATGGAGGTGGGCTAGGAGTCGCCGAACCGTTCCTGCGTTTGGCATAGATTTGACATCGTCTCAATTGCAGGAAAAGACAAAGTGTGTTAACATAAATAAAGTTGAAAGCGGACAGGCTTGTCCGGCGGACAGAGCAGTTTTGGACGGGCAGGAACGATCCGGGATTATCACCAATAAAAGAGAAGGACAGACTACATGTTACAAGAACTGGAATATCCTTTTGACAGTGAATCTATTCTGAAGAAATCGAAGGCGTTAAAAAAGCGCCTGCTGGCCGACGGAACATCCAGGATCGAGAAGAAAATCGCGGTTTTGGGAGGGAGTACCACCCATGATATAGTACGGATCCTGGAGCTTTTCCTTTTAAATCAAGGGATTTCGCCCGTGTTTTACGAATCTGAATTCGGCCAGTACTGGCAGGATGCCATGTTCGGAAATGAGGAATTGGATCAATTCCATCCGGATTTGGTCTACATCCACACCGGAATCCGCAATATCACACAGTGGCCAAGGGTGGGCTGTGGGCGGGAGGAAGCCGATGTGGCTTTGGAAGGGCTGTTCGGGCATTTTACCGCGATGTGGGATCGGATCCTGAGAGAATGGAAGTGCCCTGTGATACAGAACAACATGGAATATCCCTTTTACCGCCTGCTGGGGAATCAGGACTGTGTGAATCCAGCAGGAAGGACGCGGTTTGTGACGCGTTTGAACGAGAGGTTTGCCGACTATGCCGCGGACCATGATAATTTCTATATCAACGATATCAATTACCAGTCGGCGGCCTATGGCTTGGACGCCTGGGCTGATCCCTTTTACTGGCATATGTATAAATACGCGCTATGCCTGAATGCCATCCCGTGGCTGGCCTTGAACGTGTCCAATATCATTAAATCCATTTACGGGAAGAATAAGAAATCCCTGGTGCTGGATCTGGACAATACGCTCTGGGGAGGCATTGTGGGGGATGACGGAGCGGAAAACCTGGAGATCGGCCAGGAAACCTCCCTGGGCCAGGTATTTTCCGAGTTCCAGGGCTATGTGAAGTCTTTAAAGGATATCGGCGTTATGCTCAACGTAGATTCCAAGAATGAAAAGGAAAATGCCCTGGCCGGATTGAACCATCCGGACGGAATCCTGCGCCCCGATGATTTTATCTTAATAGAGGCCAATTGGGAGCCAAAGAGTGAAAATATTCTGAAAATAGCTCGAGGGCTGAACGTGCTTCCGGACAGCCTGGTATTTGCGGACGACAATCCGGCAGAAAGGGAGATTGTGCGTCTCCATGGAGAGGGAGCGGCTGTTCCGGAGATCGGCACGCCGGAAGAGTATATTCGGATTTTAGATCACAACGGATATTTTGAAGTGACTAGCTTATCGGAGGACGACCGAAAAAGGAACGAGATGTACAGGGCCAATGCCCTGCGCTCCCAGGAGGAAGCATCCTTTACGGATTACGGCGCCTATTTAGAATCCCTGCAGATGGAGGCGGCAATCAGGCCCTTTGAGGCTGTATATATGGCCCGCATCGCCCAGCTCACCAATAAAAGCAACCAGTTTAATCTAACTACCAGGCGTTACACCCAGGCGGAGATCGAAGAGGCGGCCGCAGATCCGTCCTATATCACCCTATATGGAAAGCTGACGGACCGTTTTGGGGACAACGGAGTGGTATCGGTGGTGATCGGACACATGGAAGGTGTTAAGGAGGGAACAAAACCTTCGGAAAACTGCGGCAAAGGGAAGGTACTCCTGGAAAACTCCGCAGAAGGGCGAACCCTCCACATAGATCTATGGCTCATGAGCTGCCGCGTCCTGAAACGCGATATGGAATACGCCATGCTCGACGAACTGATCCAAACCTGCCGGGCGAAGCAGGCCGGCGTCATCTATGGCTACTACTATCCCACCGCAAAGAATGGCATGGTAAAAGACTTTTACGCCCGGATGGGATTTGAAAAGATTCAGGAATGCGAGAATGGGACGACATGGAGATTTACCATTCCGGATTTATACGAAAAGAAGAATAGATATATTACAGTGAAAAACTCGGACGGCGGCTGAGCATCCGGCCAAGCCCGTTTGCCCGGATGCCCACATCGGACGGGCGAGCCGGGAAGAGCGAGAGGGCGCCAGCCTGAATTGCCTTTACCGGGGGCGTCTGTGGGAGCGCGAAGTGCAAAGAGACCGGCTTTCATGCGTAGTGGGAGGCAGCAGAACGAAACGAATTGAGAAGCGCAAGGAGAGCGCTAAGTCCAAGATACGCTTACCAGGCGGCTTCGGGAGCGCGAGAACAACCGGCGTTCATATGTAGAAGGTGGCCGTTCATCCTTGATTTATACACGCGCCAGAGCGCGCAGATAGGAGTAATCATGACAAGAGAAGAAGTATTTAAAAGGTTAAATGAAGTATTTCGGGACGTCTTTGACGATGAGACCATTTGTGTAAACGACGCCACCACTTCCGAGGATATTGAGGACTGGGATTCCCTGGAGCACATCAACCTTCTTGCGGCCGTGGAGCAGGAATTCGGCATGAAGTTCAACATGGGACAAGTGGTTTCCATGAAGAATGTGGGAGAAATGGCCGACATTATCCTAAGCCAGGCAGGATAAGACAGGGCTACGAAAGAAAAGGAGCGCAGCATTGAGTATCACATCCTTCTATTTCCTGATCTTTTATGTGGTTGTCCTGGGCCTGTATTACGCAGTGCCGCAAAAGGCCCAATGGATCATACTCCTTTTAGCCAGCGTTTTCTATTACCTGTGTTCCGGAAATGTCGTCCTCATTTTCTATCCTATTCTAGCCGTATTGGTCAGCTGGATTGGGATCCGCATTATAGACCGTACGCGGGAGCAGGAACAGATGCGGCAAGCGGGGACGCCGGAAGGATCAAATGGCCGGTCAACCGGTCAAGAAAGGGATAAATGGCTTGCGGGGCGGCGGAAGCGTGCGCTCCTATTTGTGATTGCCGCAAATGTATCGGTTCTATTCCTCTTAAAATACATCAACTTCGGCATTCATACGGTGAATGGAATCGGGGCCCTGCTTGGGCGGGAACAGGATATCTTCTCCAGCCTGGGGTGGCTTGTGCCTCTGGGAATCTCTTATTATTCCCTTTCCCTGATCGGATATGTAACCGACGTTTACTTCGGGATTGCACAACCATTGAAAAATCCGGCTCGGCTGGCGCTCTACGGAATGTTCTTTCCCTGTATGCTCTCCGGCCCTATTCTGCGTTTCCGGGAGGACGGCGGGCAGTTTTTTGAGCCGCATGCCTTTGACTATGTAAAGGTGACCAGGGGCATGCAGCGGATGGTATGGGGGTTTTTCAAGGTGCTGGTGATTTCCGAACGGATGGCTCTGGTGGCCAATACGGTCTATGGGGACTATCGGAATTATCCAGGGACCTATATCTGGATTGGCACGATCGCCTTTGCCTTTCAGCTGTATACCAATTTTTCCGGAGGAATGGACATTTCCCTGGGAGCGGCGCAGACCTTTGGCTTGAAGCTGCCGGAGAATTTTGACCGTCCCTTCTTTTCCAAAACCATATCCGAGTACTGGCGCAGATGGCACATCACCCTTGGCGTCTGGATGAAGGAGTACGTCTTCTATCCATTGCTTCGATCCGCTGTCTTCACAAATCTGGGAAAGCGGCTGCGCGCAAAATTCGGGAAAAAGAAGGGCAAGCAGCTGAATGCTTTTGCGGGGATGTTCCTCCTATGGTTTGCGGTGGGGATTTGGCATGGAGGGGATTGGAAATATGTGATCGGGTCGGGCCTGCTCCACTGGTTTTATATCGTATGCGGGGAACTGCTGGAACCCTGGTATGCGAAGGGAATGGCAAAGCTGCACATAGATCCAAAGGCCCGCTGGATGGACGGGCTGCGGATCCTGCGTACCTTTTTCCTGGCGAATATCGGCTTCGTATTTTTCCGGGCGGCAGATGTGGGGGCCGCTTGGGAAATGCTGGGGGAGGCCGTGACGGTTTTTAACCCGGGCGTGCTGGTGGATGGATCGTTGTTCACTTTAGGGCTGGATTGGATTGAGTTTACCGTAGCCTTGGTATCCCTGTTGATCCTGCTGGTGGTATCCCTCCTGCAGGAAAAGGGTTCTCTGCGGGAACGCATCGGCGGAAAATGTCTGCCTGTGCGGTGGGCGATCTGGTACGCGCTGCTGTTTTATGTGATTTTATTGGGCTATTACGGGCCGGGCTACAGCGCGGCGGAGTTTATTTATCAAGGATTCTGATTTCTTCAGGATATAATCTTGGACTTAAGAGCGCGCCAAAGCGCGCAGATGGGAGCCGACCATGGATGAAATTGCGGTATTGATTCCCTGTTATAATGAGGAAAAGACTATTGAAAAGGTGGTCACGGATGCGCGCAGGGCACTGCCGGAGGCTGTAATCTACGTGTATGACAATAATTCCAGCGATCGAACGGTGGAATTGGCTTTGGCAGCAGGGGCTATCATTCGTTACGAGAGAAAACAGGGAAAGGGGAATGTGATCCGCAGGATGTTCCGGGAAATCGACGCCCGGTGCTACATCATGATAGACGGAGACGACACCTATCCCTTGGAATATGCCAGGGAAATGGCGGACAAGGTATTGAAGGAGGATGCCGATATGGTGGTGGGGGACAGGCTTTCTTCCACCTATTATCAGGAAAATAAGCGTCCCTTCCACAATATGGGGAACGGCCTGGTGAAGGCCAGCATCAATATGCTCTTCCATTCTGATATTCAGGATATCATGACGGGATACCGGGCATTCAGCTATCAATTCGTGAAGAGTTTTCCGGTGCTGTCCAAGGGGTTTGAGATCGAAACGGAAATGACCATCCATGCGGTCTATAATAATATGCAGGTGGATAATGTGATCGTTAATTATCGGGACCGGCCGGAGGGAAGCGAATCCAAGCTGAATACCTATTCTGACGGGCTTCGGGTGCTGAACACGATCCTGAAGATGTTTCGGCAGTATAAGCCGTTGGCCTTTTTTACCATGCTGGCCTTCATACTGACTGTAATTTCCGCTGTCTTTTTCATCCCTGTCCTGATCGAGTTCTGGCAAACGGGAATGGTGGACAAGTTCCCCACGCTGATCGTGTGCGGGTTCGTGGAAATGGCGGCCATTCAATCCGTGTTCGCAGGGCTGATCCTGCATAACCTGGGGGTGAAGGAGCGGAGGGACTTTGAACTGCATCTGAATGAGATACGCTATCGCAGGGAAGATCGGGACGACACGACACCTGGTGCAATGGATGAGTAGATATCAAAGATATTTTTTGGCTTGTTTGGCTTTCCTTCGATATGTCCCTAACCTATTGGCGCGGATGGATATTTCTATAAGCTGTACGCCCCAATTTGCCGTGAACAAAACGCAAATTGGGGCGTATATTTTGTAAAGAATTTGTGGCCGACCGGAGCCTGTATTCTATGAGCTGAGCTGCCTGCGGAGAGCGCAGGCACAAGATCACAAGACATTGCATCTGTCAGAATGCCTAGCTGGCAAGCTGCGCATTTCCTATAAAGGCAATCTAAGTCCCATTTCAATGTGTTTCCAGATACGCCTTTAGTTCAGGGATTTCTTCCATCAGCAGATTGGTAAAATAATTTGCCCCTTCCTCGTTCAGATGATCCGCGTCGCCGAAATACTGAAGGGCGGTCTGGAATCTTTCATCGTGGGAATAGTCGTAATAGCTGATGCCGTATGCAGATGTCAGGGACTGGATGGTAGCGTAGAAGCCCTGCAGGAATTCGTCGGATACATACTGATTATAATATACCGTAAAGGGCGTAGTGATCAGGATGGGAGTGATTCCTTTTTTCTGGCAGAGCTCAATCATATTCTTGAGATTCTGAATCTTATCCGTTTCAAAATACTCTTCTTTATTCAGAAAGTGCCTTTCATACCGAGCCTGCCCCTTTGCCTGGAAACCTTGGACGGTCTCGACGCCGTAGAGCTCTTCCGGAGTCTGGGCCGGAGCCTGTTCGGTAGCAGCTTCCCCGCCTGCGTCCTCCGGGATCGCTTCCCCGCCCGTCCCCTCCGGAGAAAGTTCCGCCGCATAGATGATATTCGGCCGGTTTTCCGACAGAGAGGGAAAAGTAACGGGAGGCTTCAACAGATCGAAAATCTTTTCACCAGCGGAAAGCACGGGAAAACGGATGGCCACCAGATCTTTGTACAGGCTGTAATCGGGATTATACTGAGGAGAAAGCAATCGATAATACCTGACGCTGATGGCTTCTATGTCATTGGGATCCGTGGCTTCCCGATTAAAGGAAAAATAGGAAACAGGAATGAAAAGCAGGCTTCCTTCCACAAAGTCGTCCTGATGCATGTTAATCAGCGCATAGTCGTATTCATACGATTGGCTCGTTAGGGCAAAATTGAAGGTACTGATTCCCCGGTCTTTTGTGAGCGGGTTCCAGTTAAAATCGCACTGTCCATGGGAACTCCCCACATTGGCGATCTGGATATCGTTGGGGATGAACTGAAAGACGTTGATTTCCCCTAAAGGGCTTTCTGTTTTCTGCTCGTACATCATATCCAAATAGAACAGGCAGCAGAAGGTAATGCAAAGGGCGAGGACACATTTTACCAAAAAAGATTTCATAGGCGTATCAGAATTGCATATAGATGAATTCTGTGGTCACTCCTTTCTCAGAAAACAGCAGGATGATCAGAAGCAGCAGGATATATACCGGCCAGCGGATGAAGAAACGTTGTCTGGAAATCAGTGCGATGACATCTGTTTTCAGGGAAAACAGGTCATAGAAGAAGAGCAGCACCAGAGGCAGACAATTATAAACGAAATGGGGTAGGGACAATCCCATCTGAACCGCGCAGTTCAAAACATAGGTATGCAGATCCCCGATTCCGGTAAACATGTTCTTTAAAACATAGACCGCATCCTGGAAAGAGGCCGCACGGAAAAAGATCCAGGCAAAACAGACCAGCAGGAAGGTTATGGGCACGGTGATTAGGCAGAGCAGGCCATGGAGACGCTTATCCCTCTGAAAGGGGGACTGCTTGCGGTTCCAGGGAAAGAAGCCCTCTATCACCTGAAAGACGCCATGGATGCCCCCCCAAAGCACATAGTTCCAGCTGGCGCCGTGCCATAGGCCGCTGACCAGGAAAGTAATGAGGAGATTGAGCATATGCCGAAGCGGTCCAACCCGGTTTCCGCCCAGGGGAATATAGACATAATCCCGAAGCCAGGAGGAAAGGGAGATGTGCCACCTGCCCCAAAAATCCTTGATGGAGGAGGCAAAATAGGGAGCTCTGAAATTCTGGGTCAGGTTGATTCCCAGGATCTTGGCCGAACCCAGGGCGATATCCGTATAGCCCGAAAAATCGCAGTAGAGCTGGATGGCAAAAAAGAAGGTGGCCAATACCAGCGCAAATCCGGTATAAGAGGACAGATTATCGTAAACCTGGCTGACATAGACGGATAGACCGTCCGCCAACACCAGTTTTTTAAAATATCCCCAGGCCATGAGCTTCATCCCATAGGACGCCTGTTTATAGCGGAAGGGCTTGGGACGGTTCAATTGGGGGAGCAGCTTTTCCCCCCGCTCAATGGGCCCCTGCATCACTTTCGGGAAAAAGGAAATATAGACCGCATAAAGGCCGAAGGAACGCTCCGCCGGGATGGTTCCGCGATAGACGTCCACCAGATAGCTGATGGTCTGGAAGAGATAAAAGGAAATCCCGATGGGGAGCGCCAGGCGCAAAGTGACGGGCTGCATAGGAATGGAAATCCTGCGGAACAGGGCAGCAATATTCTCTGAGAAAAAGTTAAAGTATTTGAAGAAAAACAACAGGATCACAGAAGCGAGGATGCCACAAATTAGCACCTGCCGTCGAAACGGCTGGCGTTTCTGCCGCCTGTCCATATACAAAGCGGCCAGATAAGAAACCACAGTGGTGAGCAGGATGACGGCCACATAACCCACTCCCCAGCTGGCATAGAAATAATAGCTGGAAATGAGCAGGACAATCCAGCGGAACTTCCTAGGGCAAATCCAATATAGCGCAAAAACGATCGGTAGAAAAAAACCGTAAGTGATGGAATTAAAAAGCATATCCGGATACCTTTCTCAACATCCCTGCGCGGCCCTGCAGCGCTTTGACGCTGATATCATCCGGCAGGAAACAGCAGGATTGGAAATTCATACCTTATTATTATACTACGCAGATGGAAAAATATACAAGTTAAGAAAGTCTTAAATTGGATTACATTCTGAAATGGCGTAATATCGGATGTTTTGTCTATAAAGCTTGAGTTTCTTGGGAAAATCATTCGGATTTAATCATCAATAATTCGTTATAAAAGCCTATTATTACGGACAAATAGCGACAAGATTGAAAATTCAAATTTTCAATCTCCCTGATTTGTATGCCCGCTTTAGCGGGCAGATGGGAGCAAATATGAAAAAAGATTGCAAAAATGCGGATTGTGGTATACTGTGTTAAAAGATGGAAGAGCTGCTCCAAGAGTTGGACCTATTGTGGAGGCTGTTTGAGGAGGCGGAAGGTGAGGGCATATGAAAAAAGAAGGCTTTACTCCGATTAGATGGATAGAAATCCTGTTTGGCACAGGCTTTTTGACATTGCTGTTATCTCTAATTTTGAGGGGGGGGGTTCCTGGAAAGGATCGTATATGATTTCGGGCACTTTGCCGATTTTTTCGACCATATACGAAGATTCTATCTGGGTCTGGGAAATGTATATGAAGAAGGGATGCATGCGTGTTTTCCTCCTCTGGCATACTGCATGTATGGAATGGTTGCAAGGATTCTATGCCTGGATAATGCGGGAAATCCCGACGGGCTTGATACCAGCGGGTCAGGTTTGCTTTTCCTGAGTATGTTGACTGCCCTATTTGCGGTGTTGTTCTTATTAGCCTTCCTACGGCCGAATGAAGCGCAAAGGCGGCAGGATAGATTCTTGGCGGTGTTTCTACTATGTTCCTATCCTTTTTGGCTCGCCATTGAACGGGGAAACATGTCTCTGTTGGTATTGCTTCTTTTGATGTATGCCATGTCCCTGCGCGATTCCGAAAGGGCTGTGGAAAGGGAGTTTGCCTTGATTCTCATTGCCGTTGCCGCGGCCTTGAAGCTGTATCCGGCCATATTTGGGGTATTGTATTTGGCACAGAAGCGATATAAGGAAGCGCTGCGTTTGCTGGTGTATGGGCTCTTTTTCTTTTTTGTACCGTTCGTCTTTTTTGACGGTATGGCCGGTTTTCGCATTTTTCTGCATAATCTTACGGCGGTAGGAAGCGGGGCGACCGGGGTGACGATCGTTGGAATATGCGGCAGAATCGGAGAACGGATGGGAATCAGCCTGGCAAGGGGACATGCTTTGGGAAAAGCAGCGGCAATGGTTTACTTCGTAATGGCGCTTTGGGTGTGCTTCCGAAACAAAAATTCATGGAGGTCCGTTGCTGCGTTAACGAGCCTGATGATTGTGTTTGTGGCGGCCAGCGGCAGTTATTGCCTGATCTATTGGGCAATTCCTTTCCGGAGCTTCTTAAATGAAATGGAAGGCAGGAAGCAGTACGGAAAAACGGACTATCTATATGCTGTCCTGTTTGCTGGCGTATTTTTTGCATATCCGGTTAGGGCTTTTGGCTCCTCAGGTATGTTGTATCTTGTGTTGTATTTGATGATTGCGGCAATGCTCCTGGAGCATATGGTGTGCGTGGGAAAAAAATTGCGGCGGGGAAGCGTGAACGATACCTGAGTAAAGGGCGCTACGGGCACAGAATGGGTTGGAAAAACGTCCTAGAGGCTGCTTTGCCTGGGTTTTAATGTGTGTACCGGCGTTTGTGTTTGTTCCATAGGGCCGTTCACCGGCATTTATGTTTGCGTCATAGGATTGCCCGCTGGCCACAGAATGAGAGGATATATGTTTTTAAAGACAACTTCTGAAGAAAAACTATCCAGATTGATTTCAGCGCTGATGCTGGGAGGCTGCCTGGCCTTTTATCTGTTTTTTGCCTTTTATGACGGGGCGGTGATCTGCGTGGATTCACCCAGCTATATCACCATGGACATATCCAGGGAACCGCTGTATTCTCTTCTGTTGGCCGCCTTTCGGACGGTTTTCGGCGGATTGGGAGAATATGGGTATTTAACGGCGGTGGCTTTCTTCCAGAGCATTCTCGCGGCCTATGCGGCCTGGTGGCTGGCGGACTATGTGAGGAAGGCGCTGCAGCTGCCGGCCTGGGTCGGGACAGCGTTGGCATGCATGCCGCTGGCTGTTTCCCTGCTTTGCCGGTTTGCGGCGAGAAGGGGTTCCATGTATTCCAACAGCATTCTGACGGAGGGGATCACGATATCCTGCTATTTGATTTTCTTCCGATATCTGTTGGAATTTTATTTCAGTAGAACAAGGAAAAGCCTGGCGTGGTGCTGCCTGCTGTCTTTCCTGATGATCTCGGCCAGGAAGCAGATGGCCATTTCTCTGGCAATGCTGTTGTCCTGTATCATTTTCACTTCTCTGCCCGCTTCATCGGACTCAAATTCAGGGTTGAAAAATGGCCGGAGGTCATTTTTCAATCTAACCGCCCTGCCCGCTTCATCGGGCTCAAATTCAGGGTTGAAAAGTGGCCGGAGGTCATTTTTCAATCTAACCGCCCTGCCCGCTTTAGCGGGCGTAAATTCACGGTTGAAAAATGGCGTACAGCCATTTTTCAATCTAACCGCCCTTCTGCCGTCGGCAGGGCTGGCCCTGGTATGTACCGCTGCCATTCTGGGTGGAACGGCTGTGCTCGACCTGGGATATAACTATGCAGTAAGGGGTGAGGCGGTGCGGCATTCCAGCGATGGGCGGTTCCTTACCACCATGGCCTTCTATGTGGCGGAGCGGGAGGACGCAGCGTATCTGGAACAGGAGGATATCCGCGGGCTCTTTCTGGAAATCTATGACCGCTGTGAAGAGCAGGGATATCTGAAGCACAGCGCAGGAAAGGGGTGGCTGAATCGGGTGAGCCATTTTGGCGATCACTACGACCATATCCAGATCGATACCATGTGGCCTGCGGTGAACGACTATGTGCGGGAACACTATGGTGAGGGAACAGTGGAATTGAACGAAAATGCGGATCGAATCATGGATACGATGAACCGGGCCCTTCTTCCTCACAATCTGGGGAAGATCCTGGCGTCCTTTTTCGACAACTTCCTTTCCGGGCTGATTACCACCGTGGCCCAGCGCAACCGAATCCTGAACTGGTACAGCCTGGCGGTATATCTGCTCTACGGCGTGTTGCTAATCTGGAACCTGAGGGAGGGGAGGCGGCAGCGGCTGGCCGGATATGCGGCAGGATTTGCTGGGCTTACTCTCCTATCCATTGTGTTTAATGTGGGGCTGGTATCCCTGGTGATTTTCTGCCAGACCAGATACACCATATATAACATGGCTCTGTTTTACATGAGTCTGATTCTGATGCTGTATTCCTTCCTGGCCGGAAGGAGGGGAGGCGGACATGCTGTTTAATTCCTATATTTTCATTTTTCTTTTTCTCCCTTTGTGCCTGGCGGGATACTATATGCTGGTGCATTTTCAAAAAGGGGTGGCGGCCAGAATCTGGCTGACCGCCTTTTCCTGGTGGTTTTACGGCTATTTTAATTCCAGCTACCTGATGATTATGCTGTGCAGCATACTGTTCAACTATGCGGTCTTCTGCGGGCTGGGAAAGCTGGGTGGGCAAGAAGGGAAGGGAAGGCTGCGTCAAAGGAAGCTTCTGTTCCTATTGGGGATCGGATGCAACCTGGCGGTTTTATTTTACTTTAAGTATTTTGATTTCTTCATTGAGAACATCAATACGGCCTTTGGAAAGTCCCTTCCGCTGAAAGGAATCCTGCTTCCGCTGGGGATCAGCTTTTTTACTTTCCAGCAGATCGGTTTCCTGGCGGACGCCTATAGGGGGGAACTGAAAAAATGTTCGTTTTCCAATTATGCGCTGTTCGTTTCCTTTTTTCCTCAGCTGATTGCAGGGCCTATTGTGAACCATCAGGAAATGATGCCGCAGTTTTCCCGGATTGGGCGAAAACGGGCGGATGGGGAGAAAATCACCGCGGGCGTGTTCCTGTTTACCCTGGGCATGGTCAAAAAGGTGCTGGTGGCGGATACCTTCGGGAAGTCCGTGGACTGGGGATATCGGAATATTCCGTCCTTGTCAGGCGTGGATGCGGCCTTGGTGATCGTGTACTATGCGCTGCAGATATATTTTGATTTCAGCGGTTATTGCGACATGGCGAGAGGGCTGGGATGGATGCTTGGCCTGGATATTCCGGTAAATTTCCGTTCTCCCTATAAGGCAACCAATATCGTCGAATTCTGGAGGAGATGGCACATCACGTTGAGCCGTTTCTTTCGGAAGTATGTGTACATCCCTTTGGGCGGGAACCGGAAGGGGCGGGCTAAAATGTTCTGTAATATGTTCCTGGTCTTTTTTCTGAGCGGATTTTGGCATGGGGCGGGGTGGACCTTTATCATCTGGGGGGTGGCCCAGGGAGTGTTGTATTTAATCACCCGGGCCTGGCAACTTCGGAGGGAAGAACAGAGGGCGGTCCAGACTGCGGAAGGGCAGAAGGAGGAAGCAATAGCCTCTTCCAAAGGAAAAATACGTTTTGTTTCAGTCTGCGGCACTGCATTTACTTCACTGTTTTTTTGTGGAGTTTGCGTGTTTTTCCGATCCGATACGGTGTCTCAGGCGTTGGAGATGCTCGGCAGGCTAATGGGCGGAGGGCTGGCCCTTCCTGCCGAGGGAATTACGCAGAACTTCAATCTGGATGAATTTTGGTATGTCATGAAACTTTTGCGGGCGGACAGGCTGCCCGGAAGCCAGATGTATCTGTGCGCTCTCATCACGGCGGGTACGCTGTTTGTCGTATTCGCAGCGCCTAACGCGGATGAAATGACCGCCCGTTTCCGGCCTGCGCCGTGGACGGCCGTTTTCATGGCGCTTCTCCTGCTGTGGTGCGTTTTCTCCATGGCTGGAGTGAGCAGCTTTTTATATTTCAATTTTTAGGAGAAGCGATTGATGTGTCAATTTAAAAAATGGCTCCTGATTTTCCTGTTGGTGCTTGCGGCCGGGCTTGCGGGGGCAGCGGCTTTGGTGCTGTATGTGGATCCTTTTTTCCAATATCATAGACCGCTGGCGCGTTTTCCCTATAAGGTGGACAACCAGGTGAGTCAGAATCCAGGCATGGCCCGCAGGCTGGATTATGACAGCGTGCTTTTGGGCTCTTCCATGACAGCCAGCTTCGACCTGCGCTGGTTTGAGGAAGTCATGGGCCTGCAGACGGTGAAGCTGAGCTATAACGGGGCCTTTCCCAAGGATGAGTCGAATATCCTTCAGATCATCTTTGAAGCGAAGGGGAATGGCGTAAAGACGGTTTTCATGGCCATAGATCAGTCGGCTTTTTCGGCGGATGTGGAGACGGTGAAGTTTCCCGTTCCGGAATATCTGTACGATAACAATCCTTGGAATAACGTGCAGTATGTGTTCAACAAGGACGTGATCCTGAACTATGTATTGAAACCTCTGGTGGATTCCACGGAGCGTACTGACTGGAACCAGCTCTATAAACCCTGGTGGACGGATGAATATTATACTAAGGCAAATGTGCTGATGTATTATGTACCCGTGGAGGAAGCGGAAGACGAAATGGCCGAAGACGCTTTCCTGGAGGGAATTAAGGCCAATTTAGACGTGAATATCTGTCCCTATATCGAAGCCCATCCGGAAACGGAGTTCGTTTTTTTCTATCCTCCCTATAGTATCCTTTATTGGAACGATGTGATGCGGGAAAAAAGGCTGGCGGCAGAAATGGAAGGGCTGGTCTACATGACCGAAAGGCTGCTATCCTATGAGAATGTGCGTATGTTCGGCTTTCAGGGGGAGGAGGAAATCGTCTGCAACCTGAACAATTATGCGGATTATACCCATTATCACGGGAACGTGTGCCGCCACATTGTGGAATGCTTCCAAAGCGGAGAGCAGGAACTGACGCTGGAAAACTATGAGGAGGCGTTCGCCCAGGTCGCCCGGATGGCGGAAACCTATGATTATGAAGCGATTTATGATAACTGGTACGAATAAAACGGGCAGAGCCGCGCAGAATGCGGAACGCTGGTTCGCGTGAAAAATCGAAGGTGTTTCATACGTAAATTGGCGCCTGAGGCATAGCGTTTTACGTACACAGTTCAGTTTTCAGGTTATGGAGAGGCATGGTTTTTAATATGGGAGAAATGATGATCGCTTTTTTTGTATTGATTTTTGCCCCCTTTTGCATGGGGCTGCTTCCGGCCATGGCCATGCCGGGAGAAGGCAGCAGAGGGGAAAAAGGGCAGGGGAAGGAAAGAGAAGGCAAAAGGCGCCCGAGCGTGTACATCTGTCCCACGGCGGTTTATCTGTCTGGCCTGCTGCTGTCTCTGGCGGCGTTTCAGATTTTTGCCGTTCCGGTGATCCTCCTGAAGGTATGGGGATTTCCGTTGATCGTGAAGGGGTATTCGTTATTCCTCTTTTTGGGGGCCGCGGCGGGACTGGCAGCGGGATATTCCATTCTGCTGGGGTATATCGAACGTGCAAAACGGCTGTTCTCCGATAAAAGACGCCCGTCTGTGGAAACATGTTTGTATTGGGCTCTGGCCGTCGGGTTAGTGCTCTTTCAAATCTATATGGCCTATACCCGCGCGTTTTTTGACGGGGATGACGCCTATTATGTGGTGCAGTCAGTGATCGCCCAGCAGTCGGATGTTCTCTATCGGGTGCTCCCCTATACAGGGCTCTCTACCTCTCTGGATATCAGACATGCGCTGGCGCCCCTGCCCCTCTGGGAGGCCTATATAGCTGAAGTGACGGGGATCCATCCTGCCATTATCGCCCACAGCGTACTTCCTCTGGTACTGATCCCGGCCACCTACCTGCTCTATTTCCGGATCGGGGCAAAGCTGTTTCGCGCAGATGGGAGGAAGACCGCCCTGTTTCTAATCTTGGTAAGCCTGCTCCAGATTTTCGGAAACACATCTATCTACACCAATGCCACCTTCTTTCTGATGCGTACCTGGCAGGGAAAATCCCTGCTCTGCAATCTGGTGCTTCTGTCGGAGGTCTGGATCCTGCTGAATCTTTGGGAGGGACAAAAGAACGGGAAAGGTAAGGAAAGCCAGGCGGGGTGGTGGCTGGTATTGTGCGCAAGCCATACGACGGCTGCCCTGTGCACCACCATGGGCGCATTTCTGGCGGGCTTGCTGGTGGCGGTGACCGGCCTGGTCTGGGCGGTGCGGGAAAAGCGCCCGGCCCTGTTAATTCCCCTTGCAGCATGCTGCATTCCCTGTATTGTCTATCTGCTGCTGTTCGTGGTGTTGGGATAGTTTTCCCATGCGGCGGGCGTAGTCAAAGCGGCGCTGCAGGTTTTGGAAAGGAAGGCATGAAAGAGTGAAAGTGATTCTGAAGACATTTATGGACTACAGCGGAAGTGGCATCTATCCGTTCCTGTTCCTGGCGGCGTTGATCTATCTGCTGGTCACAGAAAAGGACAAAAAAATTCGGATCGTGCTTCTGGAGTCCTCCGCGGTGATTCTGGTTCTATTTTTCTTTCCCCTGTTCCAGATGGTTATGGAGAAGGTGGACGGAGCGGATACCTATTATCGTATCCTCTGGCTTCTGCCCATGACGGTGGTGACAGCCTATGCGGGCGTAAAGCTGATCGGAAAGCACACCCGCGTCGGTCTGGCGGTTCTGGCCGGCGTATGTATCTTGTGCGGGGATTATGTCTACGACAATGTGAACGTATCCCAGGCGCGCAACCGGTATCATCTTCCGGAAGAGGTGGTGGCCATCTGCGACCTGATCATGCCGGCTGAAGGAGAGGAACGGGTGTGGGCTGTATTTCCCTCGGAGCTGCTCCACTTCGTGAGGCAGTATTCCTCCCGAATCCAAATGCCTTATGGCCGGGATATGCTCCTAACGCACCTTTATTATGAGGCCCATCCCATGTATCCTGTGATGGAGGCGGAGACGGTTGACTTAAAACAGCTGGCCCAGCTGGCTCAGGAATGCGGGGTTCAATATATTATCCTGAATAAGGCAAAACCCACGGAAGGGGAGCCGGAGGAATGCGGGCTGGAAAAAATCGGAGAGATCGGCGGATATGATATTTTCCGCAATCCCAGCGTGCCGCTATCTTCTGCGAAAGGATGACGGATAGGGGGCTTGGATCGCGATAGGAGAACCAAGAACCATATCCCAAAACATTCATTCCACGCCGAATATAGCTTTGGCAAATCTGGCCGCAATCCGTTCCCGGCCCGTGCGGTTCAACCGATAGCCATCCACAAGACACTCTTCCGCGGCGCTCTGCGTGATGGTGCCGTAATAATTATCCAGAATGCTCACGCCGTTCGCCATAGCCGTATCCACCTCATACTGGACATAGTCGGGCAGGACGCCGTTTCCGAGATTCGTCTTATCCCCGTCGATGAGATTGCCGTTTTCATCTTCATAGGAACCATAGGAAGGGGAGAGGAGGACGATCCGGATATGGGGGTAAGCCTGCTGAATCTGCTGAATAGAGGCGTTCAAGGCGCCGGCCCAGGTCAACAGATTGATATCGTTATTTAAGTCCACGAGAGAGCGGCCGTCCCGATAATCGTTCAGATCGTACATCATGACGAGCATGTCCACCTTGGCGAAATCCACGTTTTTTAGCGTATCCAACGCAGCTACGGCCGCATCCTGTCCCTGTGTGAGCTGGTTCACCGCATGCTCCATCAGCGTATAATCCCCACCGCACAGAGAGGCCGTGACCAGATATAGACTGAGCGCATCCAGAGGATAGGAATCCGAGTACTCCTGGTATTTCATGGAAATACAGGAACTGGGAAAGGCGCAGTTATACACCGTGGCGTCGCATTTGGATGCAATCAATTCCGCCAGGCCTTCCGGCCCCCGCTCATCGGAGAAGGGGGCGTTCCCCAGACAGAGGATGGTGGTGATTCCGTCGTCCTCGCGGCCTTCCAGAAGCTTTCTGTCCAGCGGCTGAATATAGTCCAGCGCCTCCGTTTCATACTCAGTGGAATCCGCATTGGGATCATATCCCGAATCTTGGCCGATGTTCCACAGGATCAGACGAATTAAGCCATAGAACAGCATGAGGACGATGACGCCGATGAGAACGAGATGGACGGTGGATTCCTTTGGACGCATGCCCGCTCTTCTTTTTTCCTCCGGACGGCGTGAAGAACCGCGCCGTCTGGAGGAACGCCGCTTACTCGCACTTTTTTTCTTCTTAGGAAGAGCCGTTTCGGGAGGGATGTCCTCCGGGACGGCTTCATCGTCGGAAAATAACAGCTCTTTTTCCTCTGGATCGGTGGTGTGATCTATTTCGCTCATAAGCCCTCGCATTCTTTTTGGCATATTTTCTGGTTCAAAGATTGCTCCTATCTTAGCATAGCCGAAAGGGCATTTCAAGCTGCAATTCCCCTGCGTCTTTCAGTGGAGTTATTCCGCAACAATGGAATTCTCGTTTTCCCTTAATTCATCATATATTTTATGTATTTGTTCATAGACATCCTTCTCACTGATTTTATTGCTTAGATAGTCTAATTCAATTTCTATAATTCTGCGTGCACGTTTAAAGTCATAGGACATTTTGGATAAATACGCTACCATTTCTTGTATGCTGTCCGAATCATCAATCCTGGCCTTTTGCATAGTGAAATTCATTCGGCAATCGATAAGCGCACTATAACTATATCTGGATATCGTATACTGATAAGGCGAATCGTTCAGTAGCATATCGAGTGATGATACCGGAGATATGGGATAGACTTTCATTGTCTCAAATAATTTCTCTGGATCGGAAGGCTCCCCAACATCCATTGAGATTTCACCCCCATCTGATTCTTCCGCTTTTCTGCCCGTTTCAATATCAAAATCCCTGTCCATTCCAGCTATGGCTTCGTTCAAGAGACTTATTTTTGTATCGAGCTCTGTCAATAAAACATCTTCTAAAAATTCAATCGTCCATCTTTCTTCCTGCCTTACCGTATTAAAATTCGTAAAAGTAATAGCAGCAGTGATACCCAAAAAGGCGACCATCGTGTTCACAAGATAATCGTTAAACGTTCTGTTAGAAAGTATTGCCAGTATTTTCTTTAAAATCCACGTCTTACAATTCTCAAAGCTTTTTCCCTTTATAAAACACAGCAAAGTTCCAAGAATGAATATAATAATGGTAATTACAGTAAGCATTCGCTTTCTCCTTAAGTAGTTTTATAAAGCAAAAGAATTTTGACGCAGATACCTCTTAACACGATTACGAATCCTGATAAGGAAAACAATATGATGATAAAGCATTATAACACAAAATGAACGGGAAATGCTTCCAAAAATCGAAGAAAAAATGCTGCTTTTCACCAGCCTGCCAGGATCCCGCCCTCGCGGTCTCCCGGCATCTGTTTTCAAAGCAGCATTTTATTTCATAGTTACCTTCCGGCGTCCGCTTCGTCCATATACATTGACGAACCCCTAAAATCCAGTTAGAATGATATCGTTCCGGCCGATCCCTATTGCCGGCTTCAAAAAGAATCGAGGTCGCTATTTTATGAAAAAGAAAATATTTCTAAAGGATATCCTGATGCTTCAGGCCGTGATCGTCGTTTATACCCTCTCCGGCGTATTCGCCAAGCTTGCCAGCGGGAGACAACCCTTGTCGCCGGGCTTTTTACTGCTCTACGGGGCGGAACTGGCAGTGCTGGGAATCTATGCCCTGCTCTGGCAGCAGATGATCAAAAGGTTTGAACTTTCCGTGGCATATGCAAACCGGGCCATGGCCCTTTTGTGGTCGATGGTATGGGCTGCCCTCTTTTTCCACGATAGGATCGGCCTGAAGAATGTCTGCGGCATACTTCTGGTAATCGCAGGCACGGTGATTGTGAACGGCGGCCGGGAGGAGGTGCAAGATGGCAAGTGAGAAAGCGGTTTATTATCTGTTCCTGCTGTCCGGCGTGGCGGCGGCTTCCTTTTCCCAGGTGCTTCTGAAAAAAGGCTCCATGGGTAAATATGCTTCTTTCCTGCAAGAATACCTGAATCCCTGGGTGATAGGCGGATATCTGTTGCTGCTATTATGCACCGTGCTTAATCTGTGCGGCCTGCGGGGATTACCCTATCTGAGCGGGCCCGTGATGGAATCCTTTGGATATATTCTTGTCCTTTTTCTAGGAAGGTTGGTTTTTAAAGAACGCATTACAGGGCGGAAACTCGCAGGCGTGGGCTGTATTCTGGCAGGGATACTTGTTTATTATCTGTAGGAGCGGCCTGAGAGGCATCCTGCATGGTCTGAAACCATTTGCTGTAACGGTGCATCCGATATTCCACGGACAATTCCGCAAGGCCGGCTTCGCTGGCGCACTTTTCCTTCAGGGCAGAGCGTTCGGACCTGCCCAGGTTCACATATTTTATGTAGGAAATGGCGAGTTCTGTCAGTTTCCCGCTGCAGGCGGGGCAGTAGACTTTGTGACCGTTGAGGATATGGATTCGACGGCAATATTTACAATAATGAATATACATCATGGCAGATCACTCCTTTTCTTCTTTTATTTGTTTTCATTCTGTCATATTCTGCCGGATTTAGCAATGAAAGGAATTCGACAAAAAGGGCAAATCTTAAGAGAATATTAAGAAGGAAAAGACCCAAAAGAAAGGGCGTGAGGTTGAAGAGCGAAAGCGCATTGTGGTATACTATCGAGTACGGCAGCCATTAGAGGGCCGTTTTTATTGGGAAATAGGCCTGTTTTTGCTTCTCGCAAGTAAGGCTTTGGCAGATCTGATGTAATGGAGATAAAAATGTCTGATAGGGTACGTGATCCAAAAAAGGAATGGAAAGAGGGGCCGGATATGTCGAACCGGCGCGATGAATTACTATGGGAAGTCAGCGAGGACGATTACGAAGAAACCCGGGATCTGGAGGAAGCTGCTGCCCGGATTGCTGAAATGGAAGCTACAGGACAGACGGGTGAAGGTTTTCGTCCGGTGAGGGAGGCGTCCCATCCGGTGGATGCGGCGCGCCGTCCGGGAGGGAAACCTGTTCAAAACGAATTGGAACGGGAAGACGGTCGCACTGACGAAGAACGCAGACGAGAGGCGGCGATGCGCGTTCGGGCCAGGGAGGAGCGGCTCCGGAGCATGGAGGCATACGGCCGGGAGGAAGAGGAATATGATCTGGCCGGCAGAACGGGGGAGAGGATAACCCCAAACAGAAGAGAACGTTTGGCGAAAAAAGAGAGCTATGTCCCGAATGGAAAAGGAGACGCAGAGAATGGCAGGGAACAAACGGAGATAGAAAGAGCTCATTCCCGTCGGTATGAGGAACCGGTTAACGAAGAACAGGAATCCGGCAGGAAAAGAGAAGATGATACAACGCAAAGAAAGAAGGCCAGTCGGAAAAGGGAAAAGCGCCCTGTGGAAGAAACGCAGATCCCTCGGAAGCGGGGAGGACATTCCACGAAGGGAAGGGAGAGTCTCCGGAAACGGGAGGAATATTCTGCGGAAATGGGAAAGCATACCTATGAGGAGGATGGCTATCTCGAAGAAGAGGTAGCGTATGCACCCAAAGAGAAAGAAGATGGACGGGCCAGAAGAGACAGCATTCGGGCCGGGAAATTTGACGCGTCAAGGGATAAAAGGCGCGCCCGGGAGCCGGAGAGAATAGACAGGGATAAGCGGAGCCATCGGGATTCTGAAGAGACGGACTATGAAGAGCCGGGCAGACGCAGCAGAGCTGGAGAATATGAAGAGCCGGAAAAACGGACTGAAAAAAAGGTGCGGCGTGTTCCGGGACGGGAACGGTATGCCCGCGATTGGGAAGACAGAGAACGGGGAAAACGTGCGCCGTCCGGGAAACGCTCTTCCAAGAAAAAACAGGAAAATCCGATCCTGGCTTTTTGGAACAGCCTGCAGACCATGGATAAAGTGGTGGGATTTACGGGAATTGCGGTATGCTTATTTGCCGTGGTCACATTTGCCGTGGTGATGGGAGCCAAAGGGACGGAAAGGCAGGTGGCGGCCTTTGCGCATGTGGGTGAAAGCATGTCACAGATCACCGTGGCCAGTGAAGGGACCTTCCTGGCGGTGGCTGACGCCCATATGGCGAGGCAGCAGGCTGTCGAAGATATGGAGCAGCAAGAGGAGGAAACCTACGAGGAGGTGGATGACAACTCCAACGTGCAGGTGGGCCTGAACATGACCTCCGTTGAAAAGGATTTGAAAATCAAGTTCGTAAACCGAAAGACGGGCAAATTGATTCCCCATGTGGATTTTCGGGTGGAAATCAAAGGGCCTGATAAGACCTGGCAGGAAACGGACGGGGACAAGGACGGGATTATCTATCTGACGGGCTTAACAGGCGGGAATTATACGGTGCGTATCGTAGGGCCGGAAAATCTTACGGGATATGATCTTCCTGCGGACGCGCAGCCCGTGACGGTGAAAGGCCAGATTGAATATAAAAAGATAGACGTCAGCGATGAGATCAAGAGCGAATCCGAGGTCAATGCAGCCAAGGAAGATACGCAGGTGAAGATTCCCGTGGAATCCGTGCTACAGGACTCCGTGGAGTGGGTGGAATCCACCAAAACGCCCGTGAACGGGGACGGGAGCGCTTACGTGGAGATTAAAAAGGAAGAGATTCCAGACCCGGCAGCCATAGCCAGCCGGGAATATGCCTTGTTTGCAGGGATGAAGAGCCGGACAAATCGGGAAAGCGAAGCAGAGCAGGAAATTATGGCGCTTTCCGAAACAACGACAGGACAGCAGGGCAGGACACAGACGGAGTCTCCTGCGGACCCCTCCTCTGAGGAATCTTCGTCCTCCCAGGAGCCGACTTCTTCGCAGGAACCGTCTTCCACGGAACCGTCTTCTTCGCAGGAACCATCTTCCACGGAGCCGCCTTCCTCTCAGGAGCCGACTTCCACGGAATCTTCTTCCACGCCCAAGCCGGAAGAAGTGAAGGTAACGGGTATTTCGCCCAGCGCGACCGCCGTAACCGTGAAGGTTGGAGAGTCGATTACCTTGACAGCCAGCGTCGTTCCCTCCAATGCCACAAATCAGACGGTGAATTGGAAATCCAGCGATCCTGCCATCGCAACGGTGAATGCCGGGACTATCTCCGGAAAAAGCGCAGGCAGCGCCACGATTACGGCGGAATCTCCGGACGGACCTTCCGCCTCGATTAAGGTAACCGTATCCGAGGACGCGGCCCAGGTGCAGAAGATCAACATAACGGGAGGAACCAGCGTTTCCGTGGGAGGCACGTTGAAGCTGACGGCAGTGCCGGTTCCCGAAAATGCAGCCATGGGCAGCATTACATGGACAAGCGGCAGCACGGGCGTGGCAACCATAGACAGCACCGGACTGCTGAAAGGGGTCGCAGCGGGCAGTGCGGTCATAACTGTAAAAGCGGAAAACGCAGTGACGGGAACGGTGACAATCACCGTTGTGGCGGGAAAATCCTTTTCTATGCAAGAAATGACGCTCGCTGCCGGGGAAACGAAGAAGGCGGATTACAGCGCCACAGGAGATATCAGCAAGACCACTTTTTCCGTTGCAAACACCAAATTTGCCACAATAGATGCCAATGGGAATATCAAAGCGATTCGGGCCGGTGAGACAACCTATACGGTGACGGTGAAATATCGCGATGGAAGCACTTCCAGCGATACGAAGAAACTGATTGTTAAAGCGGCCAACGTATCAGGAATTACCCTGGATAAGACCAGCGTCACATTGAAGGTGGGAGAATCCCTGAAGCTGAATCCGAAGATTGAGACCGGCGGATATACCGGATGCCTGTGGTACACCACGGACAAGACGATCGTTTCTGTGGAAGAGCATGGAAACGGCACCATCAAGGCGTTAAAACCCGGCAAGGTGACCATTACGGCCTGCAGCTCGGAGGACACCTCCAAGAAAGCGACCTGTGAGGTGACCGTGGTATCGGATAAGGACCCGAGAACGGATACTACCACGCCGCTCAAGGATAAAAACGGCAATAGGCTCTATTATAAGGACGCCAACGGAAAATATGTGGAAGCGGTTGTCGCGGACTACTACAAATACAATGTATTCTACAGATTAAAAGACGATGTGGAATATAAATATACAGGCTGGCAGAACATAGACAATAAGAGATACTTTTTTGACAAAAACGGGAACAAGGTAACCGGGGAGCAGACGATCCAGGGCGTGAAATATACCTTTGGCAGCGACGGCGCCCTAAATGCGGGTTCCGGCGTGCTGGGCATTGACGTATCCCGCCATAACGGAAACATTAACTGGACGGAGGTGAAAAATTCCGGGGTATCCTTTGTAATCATCCGCTGCGGTTATCGCGGTTCTGCCACGGGAGCGATGATTGAGGATCAAAAGTTTAGGACGAACATTCAGGGAGCCACGGCAGCCGGTCTGAAAGTTGGAATCTACTTCTTCTCTCAGGCAGTAAACAGGATAGAAGCCATAGAAGAGGCCTCCATGACCATTGAGCTGATTAAAAATTATAAAATTTCGTATCCCGTATTTCTGGATGTGGAGGCCGCGGGCGGCCGTGCAGACGGGATCGATGCGGGAACCAGGACGGAGATCATCAACGCTTACTGCCAGACCGTGCAAAGCAGCGGATACTCTGCGGGCGTTTATGCCAATAAAACCTGGCTGGGATCCAAAATGAGCGTGGGAAGTCTCGGAGGCTGCAAAATCTGGCTGGCCCAGTATGCCTCGGCACCCACGTATAACGGCAGATTTGAGATGTGGCAGTATTCTTCCAAAGGAAGGATCGGCGGGATCAGCGGGGATGTGGATTTAAACATCAGCTATCTCGGTTATTGATGCGATATCATGTCAGGATTGCCGTAGGAATGTCCCGGCCGGCCCCTTTGGCTTCTATGCCATCCCGCTTCGGGGCCGGTAGGGACATTTCTGCGGTTATTCCGCAAATTATGTAAACCGTTATTGGTAAATCAGGAATTTTGTGGTATACTATGTGAATATTGAGAGCTATGGTAGTTTTTATGCCTTTTCCGGCGAAAATAAATCAGAAAGGCCGTCCCGGGCGGCAGAATGAGAGGAAAGATGAGAACCTATCTTGTTACGGGCGGAGCCGGCTTCATCGGTTCCAATTATATCCATTATATGTTTCACAAATATGGGGATGCCATCCGGATCATCAACGTGGACGCCCTCACCTATGCGGGAAATCCAGAAAATTTGAAGTCGGTGGAGAACCGGGAGAATTATACGTTTATTAAGGCAGACATATGCGATAAGGAAGCGATTGAGAAGGTCTTTGCGGAAAACGACGTAGACCGGGTGGTGCATTTTGCGGCAGAGAGCCATGTGGATCGCAGTATTCGCAATCCTGAAGTTTTCGTACAGACGAATGTGCTGGGAACTGCGGTAATGCTCAATTGCGCCAGGGCGGCTTGGGAGCGGGAGGATGGAAGCTATCCGGAGGGAAAGCGGTTTCTGCATGTCTCCACGGATGAAGTGTATGGTTCCCTGGAAAAGGATGGGGAATACTTCTATGAAACCACCCCCTATGCGCCCCGCAGTCCCTATTCCGCCAGTAAGGCAGGCTCGGATATGCTGGTGAAGGCTTATATGGATACGTACCATTTCCCGGCCAATATCACCAACTGTTCCAACAATTATGGCCCCTATCAGTTCCCGGAAAAGCTGATTCCTCTGATCATCAATAATGCCCTTCAGGGGAAGAAACTGCCAGTTTACGGAGACGGAAAGAACGTGCGGGATTGGCTCTATGTGGAGGATCACGCCAAGGCCATCGATATGGTGCAGGAGCAAGGAAGACTGTTTGAGACGTATAACATTGGCGGACACAATGAGAAACGAAACATCGAGATCGTGAACATCATTATTGAGACGCTTCAGGAGATGCTTCCTGAGGACGACCCGCGTAAGGCTCTGGTATCCAAGGAACTGATCACGTATGTTGAGGATCGTAAAGGGCATGACCGCAGGTATGCCATTGCACCGGATAAGATCCGTTCGGAGATCGGCTGGGAGCCGGAAACTATGTTCGCGGAGGGGATCAAGAAGACGATCGCATGGTACTTTGCCAATGAAGAGTGGATGCGGAACGTGACCAGCGGCGAGTATCAGAAATATTACGCGGAAATGTATCGATAAGCGGATTTGAGTGCATGCGCGCTTCAGCGCGCAGATAGGAGCTACTCATGAAAGGTATCATACTCGCAGGCGGAAGCGGAACGCGGCTGTATCCGTTGACCAAGGCGATATCAAAACAGATTATGCCGGTTTATGATAAACCGATGATTTACTATCCATTGTCCACCCTGATGCTGGCGGATATCCGGGAAATCCTGATCATTTCCACGCCCAGGGACTTGCCCATTTTCCAGGATCTGTTCGGGACGGGGGAGCAGCTGGGCCTGTCTCTTTCCTATTGCGTGCAGGAGTCGCCCCGGGGACTGGCCGATGCCTTTATTCTGGGGGCGGATTTCATCGGAAAGGACAGCGTGGCGCTGGTTCTGGGGGATAACATCTTTTATGGACAGAGCTTCTCCAGGGTTCTTCGCAGCGTGGCGGCCCGAGAGAAGGGAGCGACCATTTTCGGATATTATGTGAGGGATCCCAGGGAATACGGTGTGGTGGAATTCGATGAGAACGGGAAGGCCCTTTCCATTGAGGAGAAGCCGGAGAAACCAAAGAGCAATTACGCTGTGCCCGGGCTTTACTTTTACGACAATGATGTGGTGGGAATCGCAAAGGATGTAAAACCATCGGCGCGCGGGGAAATAGAGATTACAGCCGTGAACAACGAATATCTGCGTAAAGGGACGCTGCAGGTGGAAACCCTGGGCAGAGGATTTGCTTGGCTGGATACGGGGAGCCATGATTCTCTGCTGGACGCTGCGGATTTCGTGGCGGCTTTTCAGAAGCGGCAGGGGCTGTATATTTCCTGTATCGAGGAGATCGCCTTTAAACGGGGGTTCATTTCCAGAGAACAGCTTCTGAAGCTGGCGGAGCCCCTTTTGAAAACCAATTATGGGCAGTACATGGTGGAAGTGGCAAACGGACTTTGAGCGGGAAGCCACAGGGCCGCCCGGTGCGGCAGAATGCGAGGAAACATGGGAAAAATTACGGTAGAGACATGCGAAATAGAGGGACTGAAGATTATTACCCCTACTGTGTTCGGGGATGAACGGGGCTATTTCATAGAAACCTATAATTATAATGACTATAAAGCGGCGGGGATAGACGAAGTTTTCGTTCAGGACAACCTGTCCGCTTCTAAAAGAGGGGTATTGCGCGGTCTGCATTTCCAGATCCAATTTCCCCAGGGGAAACTGGTCCGGGCCGTCCGGGGAGAGGTGTTTGACGTTGCCGTGGATCTGCGGGAGGGTTCCCCAACGTTCGGAAAGTGGCATGGCGTACTTCTCAGTGAGGAGAATAAGAAACAGTTTTTCGTTCCTAAGAACTTTGCGCACGGCTACCTCGTGCTTTCCGATTATGCGGAGTTTGCCTATAAATGTACGGACTTCTATCATCCCAATGATGAAGGAGGCTTGATGTGGAACGATCCTGAAATTGGCGTAAAGTGGCCTATTCCGGAGGGAATGGAACCGATCCTGTCGGAAAAGGACAAAAAGAGGGACGCACTTTCCATATATAGAAGGAGCCGTCTTTATACGGGACAATAGGAAACGCGCGCCGCAGGATAGGGCCCAAAGGAAGAGGGACATGGAAGGGCTGCCTGCGGCGGCAGAATACGAGGAAGCATGAAGAACGGCAATCACTGGAAATTATCCCTGAAGGGGAAAGGAATCAGCAGGAAAACGGGGATCACTCTTTTCACCTGCGTCATGATGATCATGGGGGTGGCTATCGTCTGTTACCACAACCCGTTGGCGGATCCTGTGGACGAACAGGTAAAGAAGATCATTGCCTGTGCGCTGATTGCAGCGGCCGTGGGTGTATTTAACGCCTTTTATGATAAAATCACGCTGCTGCCCGTGGAGCTGTACAATAACAGGCGCCTGATCTGGAGGCTTGCCAAGAACGATTTCAAACGGCGTTATGCCGGTTCCTATATGGGGGCGGTCTGGGCTATGGTACAGCCGGTGGTAACGGTTGTGCTGTATTATGTGGTGTTCCAGGTTATCATGCCTCAGAAGGCTAAGCTGATCGGGGACGGGATAGAGGTTCCCTACCTGGTCTTTCTCACCGCAGGGCTTGTGCCCTGGTTTTATTTTTCCGAGGCGCTCACCAGCGGGATGATGGCGCTTCTGGAATACGAATATCTGGTGAAGAAAGTAGTGTTTAAGATCAGCATTCTTCCTATCATCAAGATCATTGCCGCGACTTTTATTCATTGCTTTTTTGTTTTGGTGCTGTTGGTGATCGCGGCTTGCTATGGCTTCTATCCGGGAATGTACACGCTGCAGATTTTTTATTACAGCTTCTGTATGTTCGTTTTGGTGCTGGCTATCAGTTATACCACCTGTTCCGTGGTGGTCTATTTCCGCGACCTGCAGCAGATCGTGGGAATTGCGCTCCAGATTGGTATGTGGGCCACTCCGGTACTGTGGAATATCGGTGAATTTGGGCCCAGGGCACAGATGATTTTGAAGATTAATCCCCTGGTGTATATCGTGGAGGGCTACCGCAGTTCCATCTACGGAAGAGAATGGTTCTGGGAGGATTTCTATTCCACCATGTATTTCTGGATTATCACGGTGGTTCTGTTTGTGATCGGGACGTTGGTATATAAGCGGTTGAAGGTGCATTTTGCGGATATCATGTAGGTTGACAGAAATTCACACCGCCTGCGGCAGCACGGAGGAATGCCATGGAAGAACGACAGCTTGCCATTCATGTGAAGGGGCTGAATAAGGTATATAAGCTTTATGCGCATAATCGTGACCGGCTCATGGATTCCCTAGGGTTGGTGAGAAAAAAACGCTATCAGGAGCACTACGCCCTGCGAGGCGTGGATCTGGATGTTCGGCAGGGGGAATGCGTGGGTATCATCGGGACCAACGGCTCCGGTAAGTCCACGATCTTGAAGATCATCACCGGCGTACTCAACGAGACCGATGGAGAGGTGGCGGTGAACGGCCGGATCTCGGCCCTTCTGGAACTGGGAGCGGGATTCAATCCGGAGTATAATGGGATCGAGAACGTTTACCTCAACGGGACGATGATCGGTTTCTCGGAAAAAGAAATAGATGAAAAACTTCAGGATATCCTGGATTTCGCGGATATCGGAGACTATGTGCACCAGCCCGTGAAAACATATTCCAGCGGTATGTTTGTAAGGCTGGCTTTTGCTGTAGCCATTAATATTGACCCGGAAATCCTGATCGTGGATGAAGCGCTTTCCGTCGGGGACGTTTTTTTTCAGGCAAAATGTTACCATAAATTTGAAGAATTTAAAAAACAGGGCAAAACAATCCTGTTTGTCAGTCATGATTTGAGCGCGATCAGCAAATACTGTGATAGAGCGGTGCTTTTGAACAGGGGCGTGAAACTGGGGGAAGGAAGCCCCAGGGACATGATAGACGCTTATAAAAGGGTGCTCGTGGGACAGTATGAGGAACCGGAAGACAAAACCGCGCCTGAAGCTGACGGCGGAACGGCCGGGAATGTTGCGGGTGGCCAGGCCGGGAATGGGCTAGACCGGGAATGGCCGGGAGAGAACGCAGGGGAGCCGTCCGGCCATGGAGGCACAGGCAGCCAGAGCCGGGAACGGGCAGGAGAGAACGCAGGGAATCCGGCTGATCGTGGAGGCACAGGCGGTTTGGAGCGGGAACGGCCGAAAGACGGAGCAGGGAAGGCTGGCCATGGAGGCACAGGCGGTTCGCGTCCGGAAGGGAATGGGGGCTCGCTTGGGAATGAGACAAACGGAATAGGTGGTCCGGAGGAAAATGCCGGGTCCGGCGGCGCTCCGTCATTTTCCCGGGGCTGTTCATCGGGCATTATGCAGCAGGGGATCAATCCCCATCTGCTGGAATATGGGACGAAGGATGCTAAGATCGTTTCCTATTATATGACGGACGCCAGGGGGACGGTTACCTCCACGATCCTCAAGGGAGAATCCTTCACC
This sequence comes from uncultured Lachnospiraceae bacterium, assembly GCA_947650005.1. GTDB lineage: Bacteria > Bacillota > Clostridia > Lachnospirales > Lachnospiraceae > Eisenbergiella. Next base: position 19,766 of record CANSTU010000001.1, on the reverse strand, counting down.
CTGCATATGGAGGTGGATATTCATAAAGATCTCCAAGCCCCTATTTTCGCCCTTTCCATCAAGGACATTAAGGGCGTGGAAATCACGGGAACCAATACCATGGTGGAGCGCGCCTTTCTGGAAGGGGTATACGCGGGAGAAACGGTGGAAATCACCTTCTCCCAAAAGGTACGGCTGCAGGGTGGGGAATATCTGATTTCCCTGGGCGTTACAGGCTATGAGGGGGATGCTTTTACTGTCTATCATCGTCTCTATGACGTGATGAATTTGACGGTGGTCTCCGACCACAATACCGTGGGATTTTTTGACATGGAGTCGGATGTGAAGGTAAGACGTTTGGAACAGCCGCTGCCCGCCTCAGACGCACATGGAAAGGAAAGATAAGGGATATGACCGAACAAATCGGAAAAGTCACGTTGGATCTGTCCCGATATTCGGGAGAAGACCTCTACTGTGACGGCACGGTGGAGGATGAAATCCTGGAAATCGTGAAGCATACGCAAAAGGAAGGATACCGGAAGGCCATTGAAAGCAAGAAGAGCTGGCCGGTCTTCTACCATTTGTCCGCTCAACGGGAGAATATCATCTCCTGGCTGCCCATGGATAAGAGTACAAAGGTACTGGAGGTAGGAAGCGGCATGGGAGCTATCACCGGTGCGCTGGCCAGAAGGGCGGGAAGCGTGACCTGTGTGGACCTTTCCAAAAAGCGCAGTGAAATCAATGCCTGGCGTAACAGGGAATGTGAGAATGTGACGATCCATGTGGGGAATTTCAGCGATATTGAACCGGATCTGCCCTGCGATTACGACTATGTGCTTCTGGTGGGAGTTTTTGAATATGGGCAGAGCTATATCCCTACCAAAACGCCCTATGAGGATTTCTTACGGATCAATCTTCGCCATTTGAAGGCGGACGGAAACCTGGCCATTGCCATCGAAAACAAGATGGGGATGAAGTATTGGGCGGGCTGCCAGGAAGATCATCTGGGCTCGATGTTTGCGGGAATTGAAGATTATCCGGACGGAGGGGCGGTACGTACCTTCACCAGGAGCGGCCTGGAGCGGCTCCTTTTGGCCTGCGGCGTGGAGGAATATCACTTTTATTACCCTTATCCGGATTATAAATTTGCGGATACCATCTATTCGGACAGACGCCTGCCACGCACTGGAGAGCTATCCCGGAATCTGAGGAATTTCGACAGGGATAGGCTGCTGCTGTTCGACGAAAAAAATGCCTTCGACATGGTGCTTCGGGAAGGCTATTTCCCGATCTACTCCAATTCCTATCTTCTTCTCACGGGTCCTGCGCCGGAAACCATCTATACCAAATTTTCCAATGACCGGGCGGATATCTATTCCATCAGGACGGATATTCGGGAGACGAAAAGCGGAGAGAAATGGGTGTGCAAGTATCCGGAGGGCCCGGAGGCGGCGGAGCATATGGAAGATATCCACCGTTTTTGCGGGGCCTTGAAGGAGCGGTATGAAGGAAGCGGCCTACTCATCAATGAAAGCGCCCTGGAAAGGGACGGACAGGGACTGCCCTGGGTACGGCTGGAATATCTGGAGGGATCGACTCTGGAGGAACTTTTGGACAGACGGCTGGAAGAGGGGGATCAGGAGGGCTTTGAGGAGCTGTTTTCGGAATATCTGGAAAAGGTGCGTTTTCATGGAGAGATTCCCATCTCCGACTATGACCTTGTCTTCGGAAATATTATCATCGATAAAGAGGGCCGATGGAATCTGATCGACTACGAGTGGACCTTTGAGGAACGGGTGGACATGGAGGCTCTGGCTTGGCGCGCCCTATACTGCTATCAGATGGGGGACGGACGCAGAAAGAAATTGCCTTTAAAGCATTATATGGAAAAGTTGGGAATCAGCGAGGAAAAGGCGGAGGAGTATCGGGCGCGGGAGAGGCGTTTTCAGAAGGCAGTTACCGGAAATCGGGTGTCCATTTCGGATATGCGCCTTTTGCTGGGTACGAGGGCAATGGCCTGGCAGGGATTGTTCGAGGAAATGGATCAAAATGTGGTGGAAATCTTCGAGGATGACGGAAGCGGATACAGCCCGGAGCGTTCCTACCATCTCTATCCCAGTTATCTTGTGGTGAACCGGATGCGGCTGGAGATTCCGGTGGGGGAGGAGATCTGCGGCCTGCGCATCGATCCGTCCGAAGGTTCCTGTATCGTCCGGATGCAGGCGGCCCGGTTGAACGGGCATCCCCTTGACCTTTCGGATAAACGGGTATTGGCTGTGAATGGATGGGAAATGAGTGAAAAGGGGGAGAAGAACCCGGTGTTTTTCTTTCATACGGGCGATCCGAACATCAACATCCGCTTGGAGGGGGCTGCAAGGGAAGGAAAAGAGATTTTGGAAGTGGAATTTGAAATAAACAGGCTGGCGGAGGAAACAGCTGCGGCCCTGGATCGGAATCTGAAAAGGAGACGTTGGTTTTGAATATAAAAAGAATGCTTCAGGCGCCGCTGCGCAGGAGGCAGACCGGAAAATATGAGGCCCGGATCAAGGAACAAACCGTATGTTATCATGACTGGATCACCCAAAAAGAGCGCAGGGAAAGGGGCGATGTGGGCCGCAAGGGAGCAGGGCATGCCCTTTCCATGGCGTACCTTCCCTTTCCACGGTGCGGGAGCGGATTTGATTTGTCCAGGGAGGATGCGGATATTCTGATTTTCCATGGGGAGGACGGAAGGCCGGAAACGGGGGACATGGCGCTGGTGGCGGATTTCTTTGCGCAGAATCCGGATGTAGCGTTGGTTTATGGGGATGAAGATGAGTGTCTGGCTGAAAACGGCGGGCGCAGGACCAACCCCTGGCTGAAACCGGACTGGTCTCCGGATACGCTCATCTCCTATTTTTATTTTGGCAATCTGTTTGCAGTGCGCCGGAATCAGGTGGAGGATATTCCCTGGCTGGGCAGCGAGGACTGGCGGGAAAACGTATACGATTTCTGCTTGCGGGCATCGGAGAGGGAGGGCGCGGTGGGCCATGTTGACAGCGTGGTTTTCCACAATACCCGGCCCATCCGCCCCTGGGGCATGCCGGGAGAAGGGAAGGATTATGAAGGGATCAAACGGCAGGCATACATAAGGCGGGGCTGGCCTTTGACACCTTCCGGAAAGGTATCCATCGTCATTCCATCCCGGGACAATCCGGGCGTGCTTTCCACCTGCATTCACTCCGTGATGGAGGCCAGCGCCTATCGGGATTTTGAGATCATCGTGGTGGATAACGGCAGCAGTGCCAAAAACCGGGCGCGAATCGAACGGATGCTGTCCCAAATGGCAGAAGAGTGCCGGTTCCGCTATGTGTACGAACCCATGGAGTTCAACTTTTCCAGGATGTGCAACCGGGGAGCTGGACTGGCAACCGGGGAGTATATTCTTCTTTTGAACGACGATATCGAGATCATCCAGGAAGATTGGCTGGAGAAAATGGTGGAGAAGGCACAGCTGCCCCATGTGGGAGCCGTAGGGGTAAAGCTGCTCTATCCGGGCACGCGGACAATCCAGCATGCGGGAATTACCAATATCCGCCTTGGCCCGGCCCATAAGCTGCAGTTCCGTTCTGATAAGGTGGACTATTATTTTCAGAGGAATCGTCTGGCCCTGGATGTGGTGGGGGTGACGGGCGCCTGCCTTTTAGTGAAAAAAAGCCTGTACGAAGCCGCAGGCGGGCTGAAGGAAGAGCTGCGGGTTGCCTTCAACGATGTGGAGTTCTGTTTTCAGATGCATGATATGGGCTATAGGAACGTGGTGAGGAACGACGTGGCCCTTTATCATCATGAGTCCCTCAGCCGGGGGCAGGACGACAGCGTGGAAAAATTGAAAAGGTTGCATCAGGAGTTAAACCGGCTGTATGAACTGCATCCTTCCCTCTACGGAAGGGATCCCTACTACCATCGCTATCTGGTACGGGATGTGCTGGATCATGAATTCTACGCGGGAAACCGTTACGAATATGAGGACAGGGTGGATCGGGTGATCCCGGAGGCCTTGCCGGACGGCTTGAAACCGGAGTGGCGCAACGAGGTGTTGCGCATGGGTGTGGAATTTGTCGGGGATATGGAAAAATGGCAGACGGGCAGAGCCGGCAGCGGGGATTATTTCATCCAGGGCTGGTGCTATGCCCTTCAGGTGGACAACAGCCAGTATCGCTTTAACGTGCTCCTAAAGCCGGAGGGGCGGGGAGACGGCCCGGCTTCGGACGGAGGAGGGCAGGCCTTTATGGAGAAAGAAGGCAGGACAGCCGGAGGGGTGGACGGCGCGTATATCCCTGAGGACGGCGCGGTATGGAAGCTTCCGGTAAGCCGTCAGTATCGCCCGGACATCCAGGAAAACCTGGGTCATCTGCAGAGGATGGCGCTCACCGGCGTCTGCTTGCAGTTTTCAAGGACGGCGTTGCCGGAGGGAGAATACCGGATTGGTTTCCTGTGGGAGGACTGCTGCTCTCGACAGAGGCTGTACCAATGGACGGCAGAGACCATGAGGATATGCCACTGAGAACGGACAATGAGTCAAGATTGATTTTAGTCCTTCTTTAGCCGATAAATCGTCCGCGCCCTGCCGGGGTGAAGCAAAGGTTTCAATGCTGTTGCCTGACCAGGAATTGACGGAACAATCCGGGTGCAGTATTCTAAAACGAAGCGAAACATTGTCTGCGCTGCCTGCGGCATGCATGGGGATCAGATTAAAACTTCTTTTCTAGCTTCCCGATTTGTATGCGGGCCAAAGTGCGCAGATGGGGAGAAAAATGGGTGTGGGAATGAGCGAAAAGGATTATAAAGAGGCTTATGAACAGGAACACTATAAATGTACTTATCTGGCCGGACGTGTAGCGGAGCTGGAGGATCAGGTGGACGACCTTCAGTTCCGGTTGGATCGGATCAAGAATAATCCGCTTTGGAAAGCCAGCGCGCCTTTCCGAAAGTGTATGCATTTCGTGATCCGCCAGAAGGACCGCCTGAAAAACTGCGGAAGCATTGGCGGTGTGATCGCGAAACTGAAGTATAAGGTCAATGAGCGGAAGGCCATGCGTCATTACGGGACGGAAAGCTTCCCCTCCCCGGAGGAGAGAAAACGGCAGGAGGAGACGGTTTTTGACCGTATGGTGAAGGTGAGCATTCTCACCCCGCTTTACAATACGCCGGAAAATTTTCTGCGGGAGTTGATCGATTCCGTGCGCGCGCAAACCTATGGCAATTGGGAATTATGCCTGGCCGACGGGTCGGATGACCAGCACGGGCAGGTGGGGGAAATCTGCCGGGAATTTTCCGAACAGGATAAGAGGATCGTCTATCGGAAACTGCCAAAGAACGAGGGCATTGCAGGGAACACAAACCAATGCCTGGCCATGGCTACGGGGGAATATATCTCCCTGCTGGATCATGACGACCTCCTCCATCCCTGTGCCCTTTACGAATACGTGAAGGCGATCAACGAGCAAGGAGCGGATTATATCTATTGCGACGAGGCCACCTTTAAAAACAGCGATATCAACCAGATGATTACCATGCACTTCAAACCAGACTATGCGGTGGACAACCTACGTGCCAACAACTATATCTGCCATTTCAGCATGTTTGCGAGAAAGCTTCTGGATGGCACGCAGCTATTTCGGACCAAATTTGACGGCAGCCAGGATCACGACATGATCCTGCGTCTGACGGACCAGGCGCGGAAGGTGGTGCATGTGCCGAAGCTTCTCTACTATTGGAGGCTCCATTCAGGCAGTGTGGCTTCGGGCATCGAAGCTAAACCCTATGTTGTGGAATCCGCCAGGGGGGCGGTGGCAGATCATTTGCGCCACCATGGATTTTCCCATTTTACCATCACCAGCACCAGAGCCTTTGAGACGATTTTCAAGATTAATTATGAAATTATCGGGGAACCGAAGGTCTCCATCATCATCCCCAATAAGGATCATGTGGAAGATCTGCGCAGGTGTATTTCCTCCATCATAGAGAAGTCCACCTATGCAAACTATGAGATCATCGTGGTGGAAAACAACAGCGCTACCAGGGAAATCTTCGCCTACTATGAGGAGCTTGGCAACAATCCCGCTATCCGAGTGGTGACCTGGGAGGGAGAGTTCAACTATTCCGCCATCAATAACCTGGGCGTGTCCGAAGCGGAGGGAGAATATGTTCTTCTGCTGAACAACGACACCCAGGTGATCACCGTGAACTGGATGGAGGAGCTATTGATGTATGCCCAGCGGGAAGACGTGGGCGCTGTGGGCGGCAAACTGTACTATCCGGATAAAACGATCCAGCATGCGGGTGTGGTCATCGGCCTGGGCGCTCATCGTACGGCGGGACACACTCACTACCGCCAGAAGCGAGAAAATTTGGGATATATGGGAAAGCTCTGCTATGCCCAGAACGTATCCGCAGTCACCGGCGCCTGCATGATGGTGAAAAAGAAACTCTATGAGCAGGCAGGCGGCCTGGATCCAGGATTTGCCGTATCCCTAAACGATGTGGACTTCTGCCTCAAACTGCGCGAGTTGGGTTACCTGAACGTATTCACCCCCTTTGCGGAATGCTACCACTATGAGTCCGTCTCACGCGGCACAGATACGACGGGCGCGAACGCAGCCCGTTATGACCAGGAATCCGCTCTATTTCGGGAAAAATGGAAGACGCAGCTACAGGCCGGAGATCCGTACTATAATCCGAATTTTTCCTTGGATAAAAGCGACTATTCTTTACGAGTATAGAAATATATGGTATACTGTCCGCAAAGGGCAAGGCGAAGCGAACACGGAACAACGAAGTCTTTTCGGGAGATTTGCCAGGGTTTCCTAGGCTCTCTGCCCAGCGGTGGGTAACCAGGAGCTCCCCAGGGCATATGTCTGGCGTCTCTGCCTATAGCCGGCCCCAAAAGGCATCAAATGCAGGAGAAAGTAAAGGAGGAAAAGCGCGATGGGTTATATGGAAGAGTACAAGTTCTGGTTGGAAGATTCCTATTTTGATGAGAAAACGAAAGAGGAACTCAAAGCAATCGAAGGAAAAGAGACCGAGATTGAGGAACGCTTTTACAAAGAACTGGAATTCGGTACTGGCGGTCTGCGGGGCATCATCGGCGCCGGAACCAACCGGATGAACATTTATACGGTAAGAAAGGCCACTCAGGGCCTTGCCAATTATATCATCAAACAGGGAGGCGAGCAAAAGGGCGTTGCTATTGCCTACGATTCACGCTTTATGTCCCCTGAGTTCGCGGACGAAGCGGCGCTGTGCTTGGCGGCCAACGGCATCAAAGCCTACGTATTCGACGAACTGCGTCCCACACCCGAGCTTTCTTTTGCCCTGCGTACACTGGGCTGCATCTCCGGTATTGTGGTAACGGCCAGCCACAATCCTCCGGAATATAACGGTTATAAGGTTTACTGGGAGGACGGCGCGCAGGTGACGGCTCCCAAGGATAAGGAAATCATTTCTGAGGTAAAGGCGGTCACGGATTACCATACGGTAAAAACCATGGACAAGAAGGAAGCCATCACGAAAGGGTTGTATCAGGTCATCGGTTCCAAGATTGACGACGCCTATATGGTGGAGCTTAAAAAGCAGATCATCCGTCCGGAAGTGATCAAGGAGATGGCGGACGACATTAAGATCGTCTATACCCCGTTCCACGGCACAGGAAATAAGCCGGTAAGGAGAGTCCTGTCCGAACTGGGCTTCAAGCATGTATTCGTGGTTCCGGAGCAGGAGCTTCCGGATCCGGAGTTTACCACCCTGGACTATCCTAACCCGGAGGATCCCAAAGCCTTCACTCTGGCATTGAAGCTTGCAAAAGAAAAGAATGCAGATATCGTTATGGCCACGGATCCGGATGCGGACCGTCTCGGTATCTATGCGCTGGATAAGAAGAGCGGAGAATACGTCCCCTTCACGGGAAATATGTCCGGCATGTTGATTGCGGAATACATACTGAGGGAACGGACGGCCACCAAAACCATGCCGGAAAACCCTGCCATGATCAAAACCATCGTCACCACCAATATGGCCGATCCCATTGCGGCGGATTATGATGTAAAACTGATCGAAGTGCTCACCGGCTTTAAATTCATCGGCGAGCAGATCAAGCTTTTTGAGCAGACTGGTTCCAACCATTATGTGTTTGGCTTGGAAGAAAGCTATGGCTGCCTGGCAGGCACCCACGCCAGGGATAAGGACGCCGTTGTGGCGGTGATGTGCCTGTGTGAAGTGGCTGCATGGTGCAAGAAGCACGGCAAAACCCTGTGGGATCAGATGTTGGAGCTCTATGAGAAGTATGGATATTTCAAGGAAGATCTGTACACCATTACTTTAAAGGGGATCGACGGCTCCAGGCAGATCGCGGAGATGATGGATAAGCTCAGGAAAAACCCGCCCACGCGTTTTGGAGAGTTGGAAGTGCTCAAGGTGCGCGACTATACGACGGGTATCACAAAGGAACTGGCAACCGGAGAGGAAACCCCTACAGGATTGCCTGAATCCAACGTGCTCTATTTTGACCTAACCAATGATTCCTGGTGCTGCGCAAGGCCTTCCGGGACGGAACCCAAGATCAAGTTTTACATGGGCGTGAAGGGAAGCAGCCTGGAGGATGCGGCGGCCAAGAACGCGAAGTTGACAGAGGAACTGAAGGCTGTGATCGAAGGATAACGGTACGAGGCCTTCATTGGCGGCAGTATCGCAGGCGCCGCCTGCGATAGGCAGGCATTTAAATACGACATTTGATAATTGTTTGTGCGAAGGAGGGAAAGGCATTTGCCGTCGGCAGATGCCTTTTCAAATCTTTTTTGATTTTCGATGAATGCATGGAAGGTATATGTGCTGATCGATGCATATATATAAAATTTACCAATGTTGGACGGGCAGGCGGCTGCGGACATGGAGCTGCCGGCTGCCATTCAAGGTGGTGCGCTGCGCGGACGGTGCAGGCGGATTTGGGAAAGGTATGGTCATTTTCATGGGAAAAGCCGGTCGGTTGGCGGAAAATGTGAAGAGAGCCTGCGGATATTGCAAAAGGAACGGCCCGGCCGCGGCCGTCTCAGCCATAGCGGAACGCTTATTGGAACAAAGAGAGGACTATGTCTACCAACCTCCTGTTGAAGCGGAATGCCGTAAGCAGCGTAGGGCAGCACAGGAGTGGAAAGATGCGCCTTTGCTTTCCGTGGTGGTGCCCGCTTATGAAACGAAGGAAGCGTTTCTGAAGGATCTCCTGGACTGTATGCAGGATCAGACCTGGCCCTTTTGGGAGCTGATCATTGCGGATGGAAGTGAAAGCGACAAGGTGGCCCAGGTGGTGGAGGAATGCGGGGAAAAAAGAATTCGTTATGTGAAGCTGGAGGAGAACAGGGGAATTGCGGAAAATACGAACGAGGCAATCCGGCTGGCCAGGGGAGAATATATCGGCCTGCTGGATCATGACGATATCTTAACTCCGGATGCACTCTACCGGATGGCACATGCCCTGCGGGAGAAGCGCAAGCAGGGGATATCCCCTTTGTTTCTGTATTCCGACGAGGATAAATGCAGCCAGGATGGAAAGACGTTCTTTTCGCCTCATAGGAAACCGGACTTTAACCTGGATCTGCTCTTTTCCAACAACTACGTCTGTCACTTCCTGATGATGGAGGCAGGGCTGATAAAGGACTTGATGCTGCGGCCCGGATATGACGGCGCGCAGGATTATGATTTAGTGCTGCGGGCGGCGGGGAGGATGATGGAGATCGGCAGGGAGGATGTCTGCGTTCATGTGTATGGCATATTGTACCATTGGAGGTGCCACAGCGCTTCCACCGCATCGAACCCTGACAGCAAGGATTATGCCTATGAGGCGGGAAAACGGGCCCTGGAAGACTTTGCCGCAGCGCGGGGGTGGGAAACGCGGGTATCCCATACGAAACATCTGGGATTCTACCGGATGGAATTTGGATCCGGACTGTTCGCTCAGCGCAGGGACGTGGGCGCCGTTGCCGCTCCGCTGCCTTCGCGCGGCGGAAATCTGATGAGCGGAATCTATGACCGGGCAGACGGAGGGATTCGCATGCGGTATGCCGGACTTCGGAAAGGATTTAGCGGGCGTTTCCACCGGGCGGCGTTGTGCCAGGATGTGGAGGCGGCGGACATCCGTTCCATGCAGGTGAGACCGGAATGGGAGGAAGCGTTTCAGAAAGCCCTGCGCTCTCTGCGCTCTGGCGGGGATCCGGTAGAAATCAGTTTGGAATTTTGTGCAAAAATAAGGGAAAGGGGACAGAGGATCCTGTGGGATCCCTGCCGGAGGGACGGATGAGTTGAAAACCACCGTGATCATCCCAAACTTTAACGGAAAAAAATATCTGGACAACTGTCTGCGCAGCCTGGAAGGCGCCGGGAGGGGGGAGTTCGCGGTTTTGGTGGTGGACAATGGCTCCACTGACGGAAGCGTACAGGAGGCTGGAGAACGTTATCCCTGGCTCCGGATGATTGGTTTTACGGAAAATAAGGGCTTTTGCGCCGCAGTGAATGCGGGAATTCGGGCTGCTGGAACGCCCTATGTGTTTCTTTTAAATAATGATACCGTTGTGGAACCGGGATGCATCCGGAGGATGGAACAGCGGATGGAGGAGGAACAAGATCTGTTTTCCCTGTCCGCACGGATGGTTGATATGGCGAATCCATCCCGCATGGACGGAGCTGGGGATTTCTATAGCGCCTTGGGATGGGCTAGGGCGGCAGGAAAGGGAAAGCCGGTGGAACGCTGCAAGCGCCGCCGGGACGTGTTCTCCGCCTGCGCTGGGGCTGCCATGTATCGAAAGAAATATCTGGAATACACCGGCCTGTTTGACGAACTTCATTTCGCCTATCTGGAGGATGTGGATTTGGGCTATCGGGCCAGGGTCATGGGCTACCGGAACGCCTATGAGCCGGAGGCTGTGGTGCGCCATGCCGGAAGCGGATCCAGCGGTTCCCGTTATAATCCCTTTAAGATCATCCATTCCTCCCGGAATAGCGTTTATTTGATCTATAAAAATATGCCTCCAGGGCAGCTCCTTTTGAATCTGCCGTTTTTGCTGTTTGGATTCCTCATAAAAGCCCTTTTCTTTGCGGGAAAGGGATATGGGAAGATTTATTTAAAAGGCCTGCGCGACGGCCTGGCGCTCTGCCGCAGTCCGGAAGGACGTGCCCAGAAAGTGCGTTTCAAAATGGCCCGATTGGGGAATTATAGTAAGATACAGATAGAATTATGGATGAATCTGCTGCGGCTTGCCGATTAAGGGATTTTCTTCGGTTGACTCGCCTGCCATGGCCGGAACCGGAATGGCACATAGCCTGTCCGCCTCCCCTTTCGGGTGGGAAGATGACGGGCGTGTCAGCCGGGATGGCGAATTGCATAAATTTGTCGATTAAGGAAAATTTAAGTTGTACTTTTGAGATAATTATTGTACAATACACTTTGTATATGGGGAAACAGGAGAAGCCATGATCAAGGATAACCAGCGATATTTTAACCGGCTCCATGTTATTGTGGATGCGCTGGTGATTGCAGGCTCCTATATACTCGCGTGGTATTTATATATTGGGAGCAATCAGAATAATGCGGGTCCTGCGGTGGGCGTACTGGATATGAGGATATATTTCAGCGCCCTGTATTTTGTTATTCCCGGATATCTGATTCTCTATTACTGGTCCAGCCTCTATTCGCCCAAGAGGGTGCAACGCAGCGAAACGGAGATTATCAATATCTTCCGGGCGAATGCGATCGGTGTGACCATTTTTCTAGCGGTCCTTTTCATTGCCAAGGACTGGAAACAGCTACAGCATTTTTCCCGTGGTATGGTCGGATGGTTCTGCATCATCAATACGGTGAGCAGTATTTTGGTGCGGGCGCTCATCCGCTATTTTTTGCGTTATGTACGTAAAAAGGGCTACAACCGCAAGTATATCCTTTTGGTGGGATATTCCAGGGCGGCGGAAGAATATATCAACCGGATCAATACCAATCCTCAATGGGGATATGTGGTAAGAGGGATTTTGGATGATAAGGTGCCCAGAGGAGCAAGCTATAAGGGTGTGAAGGTATTGGGGAGCATCGATAACCTTCTTTACATCCTACCGGAGAACAAGCTGGACGAGATCGCCATCACTCTGTCGCTGGAGAGCTATGACAGACTGGAAGAACTGGTGGATTTATGTGAAAAATCGGGTGTGCATACCAAATTTATTCCGGATTATACCAGCCTTATTCCTGGGAAGCCTTATATGGAAGATTTGGTTGGGCTTCCGGTGATCAACATTCGTTATGTGCCTTTAACGAATACACTGAGCGCCTTTGCGAAAAGAGGCGTGGATTTGGCAGGTTCTTTTCTAGGCCTGATCGTGATCTCTCCCCTTCTTTTGCTGGTTGCGCTGCTGGTTCGTGCTACGAGCCCGGGGCCGGTACTTTTCAAACAGGAGAGGGTGGGACTGCACAATAAACCGTTTATGATGTACAAGTTCCGCACCATGCGCCTGCAGCAGGAGGGGGAAGAGAAGAAGGGTTGGACGGTCAAGGGAGATCCGCGGGTCACGAAGGTGGGCGGTTTCCTGAGAAAGACTAGCCTGGACGAGCTTCCTCAGCTTTTTAATGTGCTGATGGGGGATATGAGCTTGGTAGGACCCAGGCCGGAGCGGCCTCAGTTCGTGGAGAAATTCCGGGAAGAGATTCCCCGCTATATGATCAAACACCAGGTTCGCCCGGGTATGACCGGATGGGCACAGATCAACGGATACCGCGGGAACACCTCTATCATCAAGAGAATCGAGTATGATATTTATTATATAGAAAACTGGAGCATGGCCTTTGATTTCAAAATTCTTTTTCTTACATTTTTCAAGGGATTTATCAACGAAAATGCTTATTGAGGATTCTAATAGATACATTAACGAAAAAACAGTCCGATGAAGCCTTCATAAATTCAGGAGCCAAAACGGACTGGAAGCCGTCTATGGCGGCGGAATGAGAGGTACTATGGCAACAAGAAACGGATATGAAGGAAGAGGAAATGGGGGAAGAAGCGGCGGAAATCGTTCCGGAAACGGCAAAAGCCGTATGGAATATGAAGAGGATAGGCCAGGTCGGCCGAGAAGCCGTTCGGAGTACGAGGAGGGCCGTCCCCGTACCAGGAGCCGTTCGGAGTACGAGGAGGAGCGTCCCCGCAGCAGAAGCCGTTCGGAATACGGGGAGGAGCGTCCCCGCAGCAGAAGCCGTTCAGAATACGGGGAGGAGCGTCCCCGCAGCAGAAGCCGTTCGGAGTATGAAGAGGAGCGTCCTCGTACCAGGAGCCGCTCGGAATATGGCGAATCTTATGGAGGAGGCCGTTCGGGAAACGGCGGAATGAAGAAAGCGCCTGCCCGTAAAAAACAGGCGAAGAAGAAAAAAAGGATTATCATGTTTACGGTGGAGATCCTGGCTCTGGTCGTCCTGGGTGTGGTGCTTTGGGGGGTGATGAAGCAGACCTCGGTTCAGCATATCACGGTTAATGAAGAAGAGATCGCACAGAACTTTAATGATACGGTAGAAGAAAATCAGGCTATGAAAGGATACCGGAATATCGCGTTGTTCGGCCTGGATGCCAGGGATGATAACCTGGGAAAGGGAAACCGTTCCGATACCATTATGATTGCGTCCATTAACATGGATACGGGAGATGTGAAGTTGGTATCCGTATACAGGGACACTTATATGAACTTGGGGAATGACAGATACAGCAAGTGCAATGCAGCCTATGCGGCGGGCGGTCCCCAGCAGGCAATCATGATGCTGAACATGAACCTGGATATGAACATCACCGATTATGTGTGTGTGGGCTTTAACGGCCTGATCGACGCGGTGGACGCCTTGGGCGGCGTGGAAATCGACATTCAGGAGTCTGAGATCGAGCATCTGAACAATTATCAGGCGAGTATGTTTAGCACGGAGGATCAACCCAAATTGACGGATGATTATGTGAGGGTAACCCATGCAGGGAAGCAGACGTTAAATGGTCTGCAGGCCACTGCTTACTGCCGGATCCGAGCCACTGCGGGAAGCGATTTCAGACGGGCGGAAAGGCAGAGGACGGTGCTCATGGCTTGTTTTGAGAAGGCCAAGACCGCTTCCATTGGTTCGCTGAACGATGCCATGAATAAATTGTTAGGAGGCTATGTGGCCACCAGCCTGGATACGGCGGAGATGCTGGAGATACTGAAGAATGTGGGTTCGTACAGGATTGTGGAAACGGAGGGATTTCCCTTTGAAGACAGCCGTGCCACGGGAAGAGTGGGACAGGCCGGAAGCTGCGTAATCCCCCTTTCCCTGGAGTCCAATGTGGCTAGGCTGCATCAATTCCTATTTCCGCAGGAGTCGGAATACACACCTTCAGAGGCGGTGAAGAGCTACAGCAGCCGTGTGGCCAGCGATACTGCGGGATGTTATTAAAGAACGGCCTGGAACACAGTTTAAGGCAGCTTCAAGATTGAGATAGCAGCCCTTGATCGCAGGCATTCATAGTTTCAGGATTAGAAAGAGTGCAAAGGGGCCAGTATTGACCCCTTTTTTCTTTCGATAAGCCGGTTTGCGCATCATGGAGCGCCTGCTAAAGCAGGCAGATGGGAGGCAAATATGGAAGTAGATGTGATCATCCCATCCTATAGGCCAGGAAAGGAATTCCTGGAATTGCTGGAGCGGCTGAGCGAGCAGACGGTTCCGGCAGATCGGATCATTGTGATGAATACGGAAAAGAAATATCTGGATGAACTGACGGGCGGCAGATCTTTGAAGGAGCGTTTTCCGAAGGCGGAAGTCTATTTCCTCTCAAAGCAGGAGTTTGATCATGGGGGGACGAGAAACCGGGCGGTTGAGCGATGCAGGGGGGATATTTTTATCTGCATGACCCAGGATGCGGTTCCGGCAGACCGGAGGTTGATCGAGAAGCTGAAGGAGGCGCTGGAGAGGGAGGATGTGGCAGTGGCATATGCCAGGCAGCTTGCTCGAAAAGACAGCGGAGAGATCGAGCAATTCACCCGCAGGTTCAACTATCCGGAAGAAAGCAGCGTCAAGGGAAAAGAACAGATGGAGGAATTGGGAATCAAAACTTTTTTCTGTTCTGACGTGTGCGCGGCCTATAAGAAGAAGATATTCGATGAGTTGGGTGGATTTACGGAGCATATTATTTTTAATGAGGATATGATCTATGCTGCCAAGGCGGTGCGCGCTGGATGGAAGATCGCCTATGCTGCACAGGCAAAGGTCTATCATTCCCATGCGTATTCCTGCAGACAGCAGTTTCAAAGAAATTTCGACAATGGCGTATCCCAGGCCCAGCATCCGGAGGTCTTCTCAGGAATCTCCTCCGAATCCGAAGGAGTGCGCCTGGTGAGAAATACGGCGGCTTATCTGTGCCGTGTAGGGAAACCTTGGCTGATGGGAAAGCTGGCGGCGGACTGTGCGGCGAAATACGCGGGATTTTTCCTGGGAAAACGTTATCGGTATCTGCCCGGATGGGTTGTAAGAAAATGCAGCGCGAGCAGAGATTATTGGAAATAGGCGGATGGAAGCGGGGAAACCGTTGCAGGTAAACTGATTCCCCGGATTGGGAGGCCGCCTGCGGCGGCAGAAGGCGAGGAGATATGTGCGGAATAGTGGGATATGTGGGCAGGGCCCAGGCGGCCCCCATTGTGTTGGATGGATTGGAAAAGCTGGAATACCGGGGATATGATTCCGCCGGAATGGCGATTTTTGACGGGGAAAGGATCCAGATTACCAAGTCGGTGGGCAGGCTGAAGGTATTACAGGAGCTGACCCATGACGGAGGCACGATGCCGGGATGCCTGGGGATAGGCCATACTAGATGGGCGACCCACGGCGCGCCCAGCGACGAAAACGCCCATCCCCATTTCAATGCCAAAGAGACCATTGCTGTGGTGCATAACGGGATCATAGAGAACTATCTTCCGCTAAAGAAAAAGTTGGAGGGTAGGGGGTATACATTCCGTTCGGAGACGGATACGGAGGTATTGGCCCATATGCTGGACTATTATTATAAAGGGGATCCTATGGAGGCCATCATCAAGGTGCTGCATCGGGTGGAGGGGTCCTATGCGTTAGGAATCCTGTTTGCAGACTTCCCCGGGGAGCTTTTTGCAGTGCGCAAAGACAGCCCGTTGATCGTAGGTCAGAACGAGGAGGGCTGTTTTATCGCTTCCGATGTGCCTGCGATCCTGCGCTATACCAGGGAAGTGACCTATATTGAAAATCAGGAGATCGTGCGTCTGCAGGCTGATGGACTCCATATCTATAATGTGGACGAAGAGGAAGTGGAGAAGGCTCCTGTTACCATCGAGTGGGACGCGGAAGCGGCGGAAAAAGCAGGATATGAGCATTTCATGTTAAAGGAGATGTACGAGCAGCCGAAAACCGTGACGGATACCATCAGCCCTAGAATGCGGGAAAATGAGATCGTAATAGACGAGCTGGGCATGGGGGACGAGGAACTGCGGCAGGTGAAGAAGCTTCATATCGTGGCCTGTGGTTCTGCATACCATGCAGGAGTGACGGGAAAATATGTGCTGGAGGGCCTGGCCAGGATTCCAGTGGAAGTGGATTTGGCTTCGGAATTCCGTTATCGGAATCCCATTCTGGAGGAAGGAGCCATGGTGGTGGTGATCAGCCAGTCAGGGGAAACTGCGGATACGCTGGCAGCTCTGCGGGAGTCGAAGAAACGCGGATTCCCTGTGTTGGGAATCGTGAATGTGGTGGGGAGCTCCATTGCCAGAGAGGCAGATAACGTGATGTATACCTGGGCTGGACCGGAGATCGCGGTGGCAACCACCAAGGCATACAGCGCCCAGTTGGTGACCCTTTATCTGCTGGCCATGAAGCTGGCTCAGGTGAGAGGCACAGTGACCCAGGAGGAGCTTGCACAGATGATGGATGATCTGCGCCGCCTGCCCGATCAGATTGAACTGTTGCTCAATAGTAAGAACCGGATTCAGCGGTTTGCCAATCGCTATATTGCGGCCAGGGATGTGTTCTTCATCGGCAGGAGCATCGATTATGCTATTTCCATGGAAGGTTCTTTGAAGCTGAAGGAGATTTCCTATATCCATTCGGAGGCCTATGCGGCCGGTGAACTCAAGCACGGTACCATTTCCCTGATCGAGGAAGGAACCCTTGTGGCAGCCGTATCCACTCAGCCTGAGCTGTATCAGAAAACCATCAGCAATATGGTGGAGGTGAAATCCAGGGGGGCTTTTGTGCTTGCGGTGACTTGCGAAGGAAACCGGGAAATTGAGAAGGCCTCGGATTACGTGGTCTACATTCCCCAAACGAACCGGTTTTTCTCCAATTCCCTGGCGATCATACCCCTGCAGCTTTTCAGCTATTATGTGGCGGTGGGAAAGGGCTGTGATGTGGATAAACCGAGGAACTTGGCGAAATCCGTTACGGTGGAATGAGAGGGGAACGCGGTCTGTTTAAGGATATGGAGCCATCCTGGTTGGGCTCCTCCTGGGCGGCAGGCGAAATCGGCTCCGGCTCCGTAGGGAGAGGGAGGCACATCGGATCCTTTTGAGATGCAGTCATGCCGGACATTGCGATGAGCCTTGGACGCTTCCCAGTTAAAATGAGATGGAGAACCAAGTAATAAAGTTTTCAGATTTTTATTACTTTTCAAACACAAATTAAACACAATTGCCAGATATACTGAGGATGTAATGAAGGATACAGGTACAGTTGCCTGTGAAAATACTGGAACGGCGGAAGGTTCGGGAAGGAGTAAGGGTATGTTTGAAAACGAAAATCTGACAAATGGCAACCAGGAAGGAACGAACGGTTCCCAGCCTGTCCAGGATGGCAGGGAAGCTGTCCATGTGCAGGAAAAGGGACAGACGGCAGGATATGATGGAAGGGAAGGAGGCCATTTTAATGGCGCCTACTCTAATCATGTTTCGTGGCAGGGGAATGGAGGATCGACCAGTACATCCAATCAGGCTGGGAGTTCCTATCAAAATGGGCAGATGGGATATGGGCAGTCTCAGGGCAATTACAGCGGCTATGGGAATTATCAGTCCTATCATGGGAATTATCAATATGGAAACGGTGATTACGGAACTGCCCCTGGAAGGAACATGGGAGCGAAAGGAAGAGAGAAGAGGGAGAAAAAACAGATCGGGCCTTTTTGGAAAAAGCTGGCTGTTATGGCGGCCTGTGGTATCTGTTTCGGCTTGTTTGCGGGAGTGAGTTTCCTGGCGGTGAATGCGTTGGGGGGAAAGACGGAGCAGCCTGCCCCTGTTCAGGTAACCGAGGGAACCGGGAACAGTCAAGCTTCGGAATCCGCTTTGCCGCAGAACAGTGCTGGGATCAAGTCTACCGTAACACAGGGAAGTACCAGCGCTGTGGTGACGGATGTGACAAAGGTGGTGGAGGGAACCATGCCTTCCATCGTTTCCATCACGAACCAGTCCGTGGCGGTGGCCAGTTTCTGGGGCCAGACCTTTGAGCAGGAACAGGAATCGGCAGGGAGCGGTATCATCATCGGACAGAACGATACGGAGCTCTTGGTTGTGACCAATAATCATGTGGTAGCGGATTCCAATAAGCTTTCCGTGAAATTCATCGATGATGAGGTGGTGGAAGCCCAGATCAAGGGAACCAGTCCTTCCATGGATCTGGCTGTGATCGCCGTGAAGCTGGAGGATATTGAGAGCTCCACCAGAGAGCGTATCAGTGTTGCTACGATGGGAGACTCCGATTCCCTGAAGGTCGGAGAGCCGGTAATTGCCATCGGAAACGCCCTGGGATATGGACAGTCAGTCACCACCGGCGTGGTCAGCGCGCTTAACCGTACATTAGAAGTGAGCGAAACGGGCACCAGCAATGCCCTGATCCAAACCGATGCGGCCATCAATCCGGGCAATTCGGGCGGAGCCCTGTTGGATGTGAAAGGGCAGGTGATCGGAATCAATTCCAATAAGATTGGCGGCAATGCGATAGAGGGTATGGGCTATGCTATCCCGATTTCTTCCGCCCAGCCCATCATAGAAGAATTGATGAATCGGGAAACAAGAGAACTGGTGGATGAAGGAAACAGAGGTTATCTGGGCGTGTCCATTATCAATGTGACCGCGGCTATGGCGGAGGCCTACGGTATGCCGGAAGGTATTCTGATCGCCCAGGTGTATCCTGCAACCGGCGCTCAGGAGGCCGGGCTTTTAAAGGGGGATATTATCGTCGGTTTTGCCGGTTCCACTGTGACTACGCAGGACGATTTGGCCAATGCCATGCAGTATTATGCTGTGGGGGATGTCGTGGAGCTCACGATCATGCGGGGAAATATTACGGACGGATATGAGGAACAGAAGGTTTCCGTCAATCTGACATCTCAGGAGGCGATGAACGCCACGAAGAATTAAACGTGTTCCCTGCCCTATAGCAGGAGAGGGTGGGCCGAGGATTCCGGATACGAATGGAGGTTACGAAATCGGATGCCATGGATCGGGAAGAACCGCTCCTTATCGGCAGGTATCCTGGGCCAGACAGGCATTCTTTTTGATAAAAGCGAGGACAGTGGCCTTCCAGCGAGGCAGCATATAGGTCTGAGAAGCTTTTCAAGGAGAATGCCTGTCTGGCCTTGTATTTATATAGGTCAAATGCATGAACAACCCGGCCGCTCCTTTTGTTTGGAAGAAATGCCGGCAAAAAAAAGACCCGCCGAGAGCCACACCCAAACATCCGCCGGGTTTTACAGGGGATT